>JBGSIY010000568.1:0-5364 GCA_041742275.1 Pirellulaceae bacterium
ACTATTTGTTGACGTTTTATTCTGGCGAAGCATTAGTGGCCCTGCTGGAATTTTACCTGCACGAACCCAATTCCGATTTGCTGGAAGTCATCGAACGAAGTCAAACGTTCTACATCAACAAGTATGTTACTGAAATAGAAATCAACTACTATCCTGCTTATGTTCCATGGCATTCTATGTCACTGAATTTGCTGCACAAGATTACGGGGAAGCAAAGTTATGCCCAGGCGGTTTTTGCGTTGAATGACAAACTGCTGGAGATTCAGGATCGAACAGATCATGTTGGTCGATTCTACAATCCTCGAACGCCTCAATTTGGTTCGCCACATGCATCATCCGATGGCGTCTATTGCGAAGGGTTGGCTTACGCACTGGAAACGGCGATCCTTGCCCGTGAGGAACTGAGGATATTCGAATACCGTGAGGCGCTCGAAATGGGGCTTCGGCATCTTGCGACCCTACAGTACTCGTCAGCAAATTTGGGATTTCTTAAACGTCCTGAACGTGCCGTAGGCGGACTTCGTATACGACGCACAAACGTTAATGAGCCCTTTTCAGCCCGCCCAGGCTCCAACATTCGAATCGACTCGGTTCAACATACGTTGGATGCGCTTCGAAAAATCATGGATGTTCGCAAGGCCTACCCGCAGCATGTTTGAGTGAAAACGAGATTGCGCAAGGTCAGAATCTGCAGTAGGACGGCGGCAACTTGCTGGCTAACCTGCGGGGTAACCGTTCACGATTCCAGTTCGGAAGGCACATTGTCGCTCAGCATTCCAAGCTGATGGCGAGCGAATTGTCGCTCAGCTTTCCAAGCTGATGGCGAGCGAATTGTCGCTCAGCTTTCCAAGCTGATGGCGAGCGGACCCATGATTGCTTTTGACCGAAGGGGGGGTGGAGCTTTGGGAATTCGAGAGAGCAAAAACGCTCACGGTTCGGAGAACCGAGCGACAATGTCGTGAAAGACGACCCTGCGGGTAATCAGTTCAACCGACTGGAACGAATCGTGAGAAAAACTCGAAAACGAGAACGTCTTGCTCAATCCACTTCCACAAACACTGGAAGTGACGTCATCTGGGCTTCGCCTCCGCTGCGTCGTTCGCGTTTTAGACAGATTTTTATCCATTAACTTGCCATAGATTCTTTGGATTTAACAAAAACCTGAATTCTGATCCCGGGCATTGTATAATGGATGCGGGCAAAACGTTTCCAGAGTTTGAATCGTTGAATGGATTGCGGGGTCGCGTTGAGTAACATCCCACATCGATCGCTTCACTCTGATTGCCCGCCTGGTTTTAAACCCTTGATTAACCATCATTCGGTGAATCCCATGCTTCGATCATTACATCCAACGTTGCCTGGTAGTTCAACTCCGCCATCGGAATTGCTGCTTCGAATTGAACGCTTGGAGTCGCGGATGATGCTCAGCGGCAACGTGATGGCAACAATTGCCGGGGGTGATCTGCTTCTTCTTGGCGATGATGCAGACAATATTCTGAGTATCGAATGGGTCGACAATGACGTCGTTCTGGTTGGCAATCAAACTACAACTGTCAACGGATCGCATGAAGCCTTGGTCCTGTCGAAAAATTCATCGCGTTTCGAGGGAGAGGTGCAAGCGATTCTGGCAAACGGAAACGACCAGCTTGTGATTGGGGATGGAGTTCAGATAGAGCAGTCGGTTATCATTTTCTCAGGCCCTGGCGACAATTCAGTAGGAGTCGGCGATTCGGTAATTAGCGGCGACCTTAAAATATACTCGCATTCGGGCAATAATCAGGTCGCCCTGGACGAAGCCAAGATAAATGGAACATTTCTGAACTTCTCAGGCCGAGGCGATGACCTGGTCAGTATCGTGAATTCTACGATCTCTGGAAATGTGAAATTGCGTGGGGGGAATGGCGATGATGGAATTCTAATCGACTCTACAAATATTGGCGGCGATCTTCTGGCGGCGACAGGTGCTGGGAATGACGATTTCGTGATTCGGTTTACCGATGTAGTAGGAAAAGTAATCGGCGTAATGGGGAGCGGGGATGACTTCCATTATATGGAGACCAGCAAGATCGACGGGAAAACCGTGATCGCGATGAATTCAGGCAATGACGAAATTATTTATCTTGGAGCCAATCAAATATTTAGCAAACACTTGGCAGCCGGCGGCCTCGGTTTTGATCGCTTTGAATGGGAACCCGCGACCGAATTTTTTAATCGACAATTGAATTTGTCTAACGAATCAAACCAGGTCTTGGTGTCAACGACCGAATTCAGGTTGAATGATCCCGTTACCGGACTCTTTGCACGTTCGAACGCGGCACGCCAGATGCTACAGTCGGATCCCGTTTCACCTTTGACTCTTCAACTGAACACATCGGCGAATCCCACGTTGGCATCCAACGGCGTGATGTTAACGAAGGATTCCACATTCTTGGTGAATGGGACGACCTCGCCCGGAGCTTCGGTGAAAATGGACACGGACGGTGACGGCAATTTTGATGATGGCTCGGCACTGGCCAGTAAGAATGGCATTTTTTCAATCTCTACACAATTGGTTCACGATTCGTCGAATTGGGGCTTGAACGAGATCAAAGTCCAAGCGACAAATAGTGCTGGTGAAAGTGTGAGTGAATCACTATCAGTCCATTATGCAATTGGCGACGTCGTACGATTTGACAATGAGTTTGGCGCCTTTGATGTGGAGTTGTCCGCTGATCCCGGACTTGCAATGACCGTCAACAACTTTTTGAGTTACCAGTCCGAGTACGAAAATTCTATTTTGCATCGCTCGGCAACCACCCTCACTGGCGACCCATTTGTCATCCAGGGAGGTGGGTTTCGAATTGACAACGGCTCGCTCACACGAATCGTGACAGAAGCTCCCGTTCTAAACCAGTTTAACGCCACCAACAGCAACATTCGCGGCACAGTGGCAATGGCCCTGCCCCAAGGCAACCCAGACGGAGGGACGAGTCAATGGTTCATTAATTTGGCAGATGGCAACGAGGTGTTGGATGATTCTCTTTATACCGTATTCGGCAGAGTGATTGGAACTGGAATGGATGTTGTTGATGCGTTGCATGGTATTCCCAAATCAAATATCGTGGTCCCTGCCTCTGATGATGCGCTATTCGAGGTTCCCCTGACTGATTTCGAAGAATTCACCATTCCGATTACAGGTACAGTTTCAGCGTTGTCGGCCGAAACTAAACTAACCGGCAACGGAACGCGATTTCTTTCCGAGCTCGCTCCGCGAGGCGAAATTAAAATTGGAAACCAGCAGTATGTTATTAGGTCCATAATTAGTGATCTCGAATTAGAACTGCAAGTCGGACCCGTTTCAAATATTACGGGAGCAACAGCCCTCGTCAATGCCTTACCCGATCTTGAAGACTATGTTGTATTCCGTTCTGTTCAAGTCGTTTTACCTCATGATTCAACTTAGTTTTGAATAATGCATGGTTCCGCCTTAAATTTTCATTTTGCATTGCCGTCCAGTTGCATAACTTTAAGGCATATTGCACGAGGGCCTCTGAATGAAAATAGTTGTGACATTGCTGTGCGGAAACAATCAGGCGATTGTGGGAGATGCGATTCAAAGCGTTTTGAATTGGGTAGACGAGTTATTGTTGATCGATACCGGGATTAAGGACCAATCGATCGAAATTGCCCAAAAATTGGCTGGTGATAAACTGCGCGTGGAAAAATTCGATTGGTGCAATGACTTCGCATTGGCTCGCAATTTTTCGCTCAGGGTGGCGACGGATCATGGCGGAGATTGGGCACTAACTCTGGATACCGACGAACGCCTTGTGTTTGATCGATTCGAAAATATAACCCAACTCAAACAAAAATTGAATGAGGTTGACATCGCTCTTTGGATGGTCCCCACGGTTCAACTTCATTATTCAAAAGAACGATTTATTAAACTGCCAACAAAATTTGAATGGCAAGGTCGTACGCATGAAGCACTTTTTGGATCGAATTCGGCGGAACAAAGTATTCTAGCGGATTGTTTTTTTTGGGAATTAGATAAGTCTGAAGAACAAGCGAAAATCAAGTACGAGCGGGACCTGAAAATCTTGCTGGAAGAAACCGAGCTTAAACCAAATGACGGACGGTGGTGGTATTACTTGGGGCAGACCTATTCAGGATTGAAGTTGTACCGCAAGGCGGTCGACGCCTACCGGGAATGCTTTTCGATTAACTCCTGGAATGAGCAAGCGGCTTGGGCTTGTTATTGTGGTGCCAATGCGCACCTCAAACTTGGTGAATTCGAAGCGGCATTGGAGACTGCAGCCAAAGGGCTTACCTTGTGCACTACTTTTCCGGAACTGGCCTGGCAGGCAGGTTTCTGTTGCTACAAGTTAAACCGATTCCGAGACGCCATCGCTTGGCAACATATGAGCATCTCGCTGGGTCATTTCAAGGGAATTGGCGCCGGTGCCCATCGCATCGGTCAACGCCACGTGCCCGCTTGGTACGAAAGTCCCTTTGACGTGTTGCGTTTTGCTTATAAAAAAATGGGGGATCGGGCGAACGCTGAATTTTATGAGGAGCTTTATAATCAAGCCAAAGAATGCCGCTTGAATCTTCTCGCCCAAGCGAAAGGGTCCAGAACCGACGAATGTCAGTGACGATGGCCACCCGCCGCTGCTGCGCCGAGACGAACGTGAAACGAAAGCAGAATTGCTGGAGAACGAAAAAAAGAATTTCTGCCGCGATGGGCGACCGGAAGCAGTGCCCGGTTTTACCAAGTAGATTTTGAAGCGACTGCCTTACGGCAATTCCCAAAATGGCGGCGTAACAGACTACGGCGTTGCGCCAAGGGACCCAGGTCCATTTTGCGTCGGTTTCAATTTTGGTTTCGCTGTGGTCGCATCTGAGATCGAGGTTCCATTTCCCGCTGAGGACGATACGCTGTTTTGCATGGTCGCAAGACGAGTCCATTGGATCGCGTTCTATTACTTTCACTGACATTGAAATCGGATTGGTGTTGAGCTCGCCCTGGCACCCATTTTCCCTGGAACCCCAACACAGCGTTCCCAACCTGCCCTGGCGGTTCAGGCTCGGGGGATGCGGGCATTTTCAACGACGATTAATTGAACGGAAATAAGTTCCTGCCAGTTTAGAAAACGGGATTTTTTTAAGGGACGGTTTCTCAGGAATGGTCACCAAAGAACGTCTCGATTTACCTCAATAGGGGTTGGCAGCTATTAGCCGTTGGTTGAGCTCAGCGACACCACCGGAAGGTTATAACCAACGCAATTGCACCCTGACAGGGTGCCAGCGACGTTCTCGATTCGCCCGTCTCGCGATTATTTAGGAGTGCAGAAAAAAGAATACGAAATCGGACCGATGATCTCG
>JBGSIY010000569.1:0-3050 GCA_041742275.1 Pirellulaceae bacterium
CCCATCGTGTTTCATTTGATTTTCGTTTGGCGCAAATTCCTCGCGTGTTGGGAATCGAAATACCCAAGGAATTTGTCATGAAAACACTGTTGGGTTTAGGCCTGGAGATTCATGGAGCAACGATGGATTCCTTGACGGTCTTAGCGCCCAGTTGGCGCAAGGACTTGACCCGCGAGATTGATTTGATCGAAGAAGTCGGCCGCATTTTTGGCTATGAAAACGTGCCTGACAATGTTGCCGTTCCGATGTCTGCCTCCCATCCCGCTCCGATCAGTCGGCTATTGGAACGCGTGCGACGCGTACTGTCGGTATCGGGTTTCGACGAAGCCATGTGTCCTAGTCTCCTACCGGAAGCCTGGTCTAGCGTTTGCTCGCCCTGGACCCATCAGCCACCCTTGATCAGCCACCAACCGATGCTGGGGGTATTAGAAAAAGGCTCACAAAACGTGGGGGCTGTCAATTGCCTGCGGCGAACGTTGATCCCCAGCCTCTTGGAGGCCAAACGGATCAATGAACATCGTGCGAACACGGATGTCAATCTCTATGAGACGGCCAACGTCTACTTGCCTCACGACGGCCCATTGCCGATTGAACCCTTGATGCTGGGTTTGGTGAGCGGACGGTCCTTTTTTAATTTAAAAGGGGTCATCGAAGCCATCATCCGCGAGGTGGACCCCGCAATCAGAATCGAGTTTCGCACGTCGGAACTGGAAATTCTGGATATTTCGCAGTCGGCAACCGTCTGGGTGAATAACGAAATCATTGGGCATATCGGACAGGTCACCGCCTCAGGGCTCAAACAATTCCGCTTGAAACAGATGACGACCGTTGCCGAGCTGGATCTTTCGCAACTGGGCAAATTGATGCTGAATGTGCGGCGTCATCGGCCAGTCAGTGAATTTCCCGCGGTGACGCGTGACTTCAATTTTGTGATGGACGAACAAGTAGCTTGGGATCGCGTCGAAGCGGTGGTGCGCGACCAGGTAGGCAGTTTGTTGGAAACGATTTCGTTCCGAGAAATTTTTCGCAATGAAAAACGGGATGGTTCAAACAAGAAACGAGTCCTCCTCTCGATCCAATTACGTAGTTCGGAGAATACGCTCAGCGGAACCGAGGTCGAATCCATTTGTACTTCGGTGATTGAACATTGTGGGCGCGAGCTAGGCGCCGTTCTGGCCTCCTAGACTTGTTGTTGCACTGTACCGTCCGCCTGGCAAGTGAATTTTACGAATTCCAACACAACGTTAACGGGGTAAATGGTTTTGGATTCCAACGGGTCCATTGAAAAAATCATAGACAAGTGTCGGTAGGTTGCCTTGGGCTCAATCGGTCACTTCGTCTATTTGATCGATTGTTAACAGCGGGTAGAAGCGTTTTTTCCCTCGCCGATGGCGTAGCCACTTACGTTGTTCGTCCGGGCCCACAGCAAAAAGAATTGGCGGAACTGAAATGTCGACCAAGTTGGTTTATTTGACGGCGGGAGCGGGTGGGATGTTTTGTGGCAGCTGTCTCCACGATAATGCTTTGGCCAAAGCCATAGGGCGCGCGGGCTGGGATGTTCAATTGGTTCCGCTGTACACTCCCATACGGACAGACGAAGAGGACATCAGCGTCGATCGCGTATTTTTTGGCGGGATCAATGTTTATCTTCAACAAAAGCTTCCATTCTTCCGGTATCTCCCCAAGTGGTTCGACGGCTTTCTCGACAGCCCGCGATTGATTCGCCGTGTCACGTCGCGAGCGATCGATACGAATGCCGCCCAATTGGGATCGATGGCTCTGTCGATGTTACAAGGCAAGGCCGGGAATCAACGCAAAGAGGTGCGACGGCTAGTCCGGTGGATTCTCGACGAAGCCCGCCCCGATGTGATCATCAGTTCCAATTTATTGATCGCCGGTTTTCTGACTGAATTGAAACGTCTAGAATCCATCCCAGCCTTCGTCACGTTGCAGGGAGACGATGTTTTTCTGAATGCACTTCCGGAAGCAGATCGACTCCGCTGCCTGCAACAGATTCGCGAGAACAATCGTGTTGTTGACGGTTTTATCGTGCACAGCAAGGCCTTTGGCAACTACATGAGGGAATACTTTTCGATTCCTTCAGACAAGATTCATGTCACTCCCTTGGGTTTAGAAACAGCCGATTTTCGTCGGGCTCCGTTCGATTCGACACCACGGGAACAGACTAGCTCAGGTCCACGGACCCTCGGCTACCTCGCTCGTTTGGCTCCTGAAAAGGGGTTGCATGAACTGGTCGACGCTTTTGTCGCGTTGAAACAAGAAACAGAATTTGCCGATGTTAAACTACGCATGGCCGGCTGGCTGAGCCCTGAGAATCGTGACTATGCCGACCAACAATGGGAGCGACTGCGAACCGCCGGCTTGGCAGCGAGTTTCGAATATCTGGGAGTCGTTAATCGCCAAGAAAAACTAGACTTTTTACGCAGCATCGATATCTTATCGGTGCCAACCACGCATGAAGAGCCCAAGGGGTTATTTGCGCTGGAATCATTGGCGGCCGGGGTACCTGTCGTTTTGCCGCGAAAGGGTGCGTTGACCGACGTCGTGGAAGCATCTCAGGGGGGGCTGTTGTTCGAGCCAGACGATCGACAGGGATATCTCGAAGCCTTAAAAATTCTGTTGCGAGATGCCGATCTAAGGCAGACGCTGGGGCGGGCCGGTCGGGAGTTTGTGCTGTCGCATCGAAACGAGGAAACGATGGCTCGCGAGACGATGACACTCTTGTCCGGCCTGATGAAGTAGGTCGCGGGTGGACGCGCCGGAGCACGAATCCCGCACCCCTCCTGGTTCTGTCCCTCTTGATCAGTTGCAAGGGCGCTACCTGTTTGGTTATCGGTTAAAACCAATCGACAGCGCAACTCCGCGAAAGCCAAAATCATCAATCGGGGACTTAACGGATCCCCCATTCATCCATACTTGATTCAAGTAGGCCAAGCGGGCGTAGTAGCTCCGTTTTTCGGCATATTCGTACTTGTATTGTACCCCTGCCATGACGTCGAAAACAGTGACGACTTCATCACTTCCTCGGC
>JBGSIY010000570.1:0-3283 GCA_041742275.1 Pirellulaceae bacterium
GCGAACGCCTCGCAAGGCAGCACAACGGTGAGAGCCCAAGTCTTTTATCTCGGGTTCAAGGTGGTGTTTATCGTTGGGCGATGGATCGGGGGGCGTTTGATGTTTTTTTGGATGATTATATTGTGGGACCGATTCTTCGGCTAATGCGTTGGTCGGACCGGAACGAGAGACGATGGCTGGAGTTTATGAACGGCACTGAGGGTGTTGGTTCCGTTGCGTCTCAGGCGAAGCCCATGAAAGTCATCGAAGGTGAAACAGAATAATGCCGGAACTACATTTTCCATGGCTGGAGTTGTCAATTTTTGTGCCACTGCTGGGGGGGAGCATCTGTTTCCTTTTGCGCGAAGCTCGCTTGATCCATCTTACGGCCAGTATTGTGAGTGGCTTTACACTCTTGTTCGCACTGGGGGAGTGGATTGATTTTTCGACGCTGGGAACCTTTGCGGCCCATGATCATTGGGATTTGACGAAGTCGCTTTATTCGCGGGAGGTTTTTGTCATCGACGAACTGAGTGCTCCCCTATTGCCCCTGGCAGCGTTGATTCACTTTTTATTGATTTTATCAACACCACAATCGAAAGCGATTCGGTTTCCATTCATGATGGCCCTTTTGTCAGAAGCGATATGTATGGCGACGTTGTGCTGCATCAATACAGGGCTCTTGGTCGCTCTGCTGGGTTTATCAATGTTGCCACTTTGGTTTGAGATGCGTGATCGTCGTCGAGTAACTCGCGTTTTTTCCTTGCACATGGGCATCTATGTCTTGTTGTTATTGATCAGCGTGGTATTGATCAAGTACTACTTTGCGCTGCCGAATATTCCTTTTGTTGCATCGATACTATTGTTAATGGCCTCTTTGTTTCGGGCAGGCGTGATACCTGTTCATGTGTGGATGGCAGACTTGTTTGAAAAAGCGTCCTTTGGCTCTGCGTTGCTGTTTGTTTTGCCAATGACAGGAGCTTATGCGGTCATGCGACTTGTATTACCGGTAGCGCCGATGTGGGCTATGCAGTCTATTGCGTTTTTGTCTTTAGCCACGGCCGTTTATTCGGCCGGAATGGCTATGGTTCAAACCGAGATGCGGCGTTTTTTTTGTTACTTGTTCCTAAGTCAATCTTCATTGGTTTTGGTAGGCCTCGAGATTAGCAATGAAGTTGGTTTGACAGGCGCCCTGTGTGTTTGGTTGTCAATTGGTTTATCGCTAGGGGGGTTGGGATTAGTAATGCGAGTGGTAGAAGCCAGAGTCGGGAAAGTTCAATTGGATCGTTACCATGGTTTGTTTGAACAGATGCCGTTGTTCGCCTCTTTGTTTTTATTGACGGGGTTGTCTTCGATTGGATTCCCGGGAACTGTCGGCTTTGTAGGGATGGAGCTATTAGTGGAAGGAACTGTTGAGTTTTATCCGTTGGTCGGAGTGGGAGTGGTGCTGGGTGCGGCGTTAAATGGTATTTCGATTATCCGTGCGTATTTTCGCATCTTCACGGGAACGCGTCATATTGCATCGGTTTCGTTGGAGCCCCGACGTTCCGAGAAGTTTGCGGTCATCTGCTTGAGTTTGCTGATATTAGGTGGTGGCGTCTGGCCGCAACCCTTTGTTCAATCCCGTTTCCATGCAGCTCGAGCCCTTTTAGAAATGCGTCATTCGGCGTTGGGATTGGACAATCAGAAATACGAAGCGGGATCGCCTCCGAAGCCGTAGGCAAACAAGCGAATATAGTGATAACGAAGTTCGCGATAGCAAATTAAGTGGATTCAAATTTTTTTTAATTGTGTGGAAACTATGGAACGAGTTCGGTTGATCTCAATGAACACAACGCCCCGTGATCTCATGTCCGGTGTAATTGTTTTTTTGGTGGCGTTGCCGCTGTGTTTGGGCATCGCTTTAGCATCGGGCGCACCGCTGTTTTCAGGGATCGTGGCCGGAATCGTGGGTGGCGTTGTGATTGGCCTATTGAGTGGTTCGCACACAAGCGTGTCAGGACCGGCTGCCGGTTTGACCGCGATTGTTGCTGCGCAAATTGCAACCTTGGGATCGTTTGAAGCCTTTTTATTGGCAGTGATGATTGCCGGTGGGCTGCAAATTATTCTAGGCATAGTTCGCGCGGGATCTTTATCGGCCTTCTTTCCGTCCAGTGTGATCAAAGGATTATTAGCTGCCATCGGTACGATTTTGATTATTAAACAGTTGCCCTACCTGTTAGGTCATGACATGATGCCGAAAGGAACGGGTTCGGGACACACCGATATTCTTTCGCAAATCACCAAAATTTTTACAGGTGAAATTCATTGGGGGGCGTTGGTTATCGGCCTTGTGTCGCTGCTGATATTGATTGTTTGGGATCAAGTGCAGTTATTAAAGAAATCGTTGGTTCCGGCGCCGTTAATTGTCGTTCTGTTGGGCGTCGGCTTGGGGTTTGTCTTCAGCCGATTAGGAGAAGGTTGGGCTTTGATTCAGAGTGATCGATTAATGGTGAATGTTCCTGTGTCTGCAACGATTGCTGGGTTTTGGGGCCTTTTCTCATCACCTGATTTCACGCAATGGCAAAATCCAGCGATTTACATATCTGCGATAACCATTGCGATCGTCGCATCATTAGAAACGTTATTGAACTTAGATGCTGGCGATAAACTCGACAAACAGCAGAGGTTATCGCCTCCTAGTCGAGAACTGATGGCTCAAGGAGTTGGCAATTTGACCTGCGGACTTTTAGGAGGTTTGCCCGTTACGAGCGTGGTTATTCGTGGTTCAGTGAATGTGCAGGCCGGATCACAAACTAAACTTTCAACCGTGTTTCACGGTTTGTTGTTACTGGTCTGCGTCATGCTGGTTCCCGCGTGGTTAAATAAGATTCCGCTATCCTGCCTAGCGGCAATTCTATTGATGACGGGGTTCAAACTGGCAAATCCGAAGTTGATCGTAGCGATGTGGAAAGGGGGAGCGGCCTTGTTTTGGCCATTTATCATTACCTTGGTGGCGATTGTCGCTAGCGATTTATTGATTGGGATTTTAATTGGAATGTTTGTCGCAATGTGCTTTATCCTGGGAGGGAGTCTGACGGTTCCGATTCGGCAGATTATCGAAAAACATGTGGGAGGCGAGGTACGACACATTGAACTGGCGAATCAAGTCAGTTTTCTAAATCGCGCGGCATTAGAGCGTGTACTACGCGCATCGCCGCGAGGTTCTCACGTGTTGTTGGATGCTAAAAGGACAAACTATATTGATCCTGATATTCTGAATTTGATCAAGGAATTTAAAGAGGTAACGGGGCCGGCTCTGGGA
>JBGSIY010000571.1:0-2822 GCA_041742275.1 Pirellulaceae bacterium
CCCTTCAGTCCTTGAATAAAGACTTGATAGGGCTTAGCTATTAATGATTCATGCCCCAACGACACAGCTAAAATAAGGGAGAAAATCAAGATATAAATTCCCAACCCTTCCGGATCGCAGAATCGTCCCACAATGATCGTCATCGCAAAACGCATACCACTTACGATCATCTGGTCCAACAGGGACCAAAGGGCAGGAGAATAATATAGTCGGGACAGAACGCTCGATAACCGCGAACCGCTATAGGGTGTCTCCATTGATGCGTATACTTGGCTATCGGGCTGCATGAGTTTGACTGTTGAAATTGAATAGGGCAAAATATCGTAAAGGCTTCGTGATGCCGGGAAAAAAGTTTCAGAGGAATTCATTCGCCCAGTGGGCTAAGCGACGTAAAACTCGCATTCCAATCCTAATTCTGCAGCTTGTTGGCGTATTTCTCGTTCATAAAGCGCATTGGAGATGATAATCACATCCGGCTGATAGTTCACTAGAAACGACGGTGCAACAATTCTCTGAGCGCTCCCAGGCACATACTTGTCATGTTTGTCTGGGTTGATTTCGACAGCAAAATCGATCATTGCCGAAATCGGACAAATATTCAAAAACGTCACCCCCTTGCCTCCCGTCCCCCAAAACACAACCTTTTTGTTTTGGGCACGAAAAAGAGTTAAATGCTCGTCCCAGAACTGACATCGCTCATGGAAATGAGATTCAAATTGAGCGATTTCTTCTGGTAACGAATGCTTAGCATCTTCTTCGACACGCGTTTTTTCGCGCATCAATTTCACATCAACACCCTTGAAATCAAGATAACTTGGGTCGGCCAAACAATCCACAAACAAGTATTGATTTTCTCCGTAACAACCACCACTTTCGAGAATGTGAAAGCCGTTATTTCGGAAGAGGCGGCAAAAAGACCGTTCGCAAAAGTAACTACATTGTTCGTAGTGAATGCTCCAGATCTCCCGATTTTGAAAAGCGCGAAACGCATTGAAGATTTCAAAGTAAACCGCTGTGGATGGATCTTGGATCATCTGACGAAGATCATGTGCCAACTTGTGGGGCACAGGGATATGCTCCAACACGGATAAACAACAGACAAAATCTGGTTGGTGTTGGGAAAAGGTGGGTTGAAACCTATCATCAAAAATGTCTTGAATCAACTCCAAGCGGTAGCCATCATATTTGTGAAGCCCGGGTCGATTGATTGTCGGATCAATCCCGATGCCGAAATTGTTGCCTTGGCTACAAAGGAGCTCAAGGAACCAAGCGGAGCCTGCCCCGATTTCCAAAATTGTCTTGTTTTGCAATTTATATTTATTGCTCAAACGCTGGGCTACCGACTCCATAAAGTTGCGAAAGACGGGAGAGTGGTGAAGAGCAACTTCATAGCCTGGTCGATAGGCGATGAGTCCCGGATCAAATGACTGATTGAACACATGCCCACAATGATGGCAATAAGCCAAATCGATTTTACCCATCCGTGTCTGTTGAGCCGATTCGCGATCATCGTAAAACACGCCGACATGAACAGGCAAATGCGGCAAGTGAAAAAAGCGAGTCGCGTCAGCTATGCCACAGGCATTGCAATGAACTTCCGCGTCAGCAACAGCGGGAAGGTCGGATGTACCTTGCGTTCTCATGTGCGACAGTCCTCGGCGGTGCTAGTGACTTGTGAGTTCTTGTTTTTTTTGGTTGATTCGCTGCGGTTTACCAACCGTCTGAACGGCTGGCGCAAAACTTCTGAGCGAACGAGATCAGGCCACTTTGATATTTGGGTGGCATACCTGGCAACCACGGCGAGAGAGAGGGCCCGCTCGCCCACCGACATGGGGACGTTGAATACAGAACCCAAATGGCCGGCCAATAGCGCCGTTCGGGTTGCTGCAAAGGCTTTCTTCTTCGTATTGGGCACCATGTAAGCTTCCTGCTTGTCTCGTGTTGTCAATTCGCCAGCTGCGGCAGAATGGACGCGCTGAAAAAACAAAGTCTTCGGGACCTCTCGATATTTGCCCCACAGTGCCAGCTCGCCCAATAGTACTTTCTCAGCACCGAAACATTTGGGGAACGGGCGTGTTCGATCGAGAACAGATTTTCGAATGAGTCCATAGATATCGGCGCACCAAGTCGTCCCCAGCAGGACGCCATGAAATCGTTTGTGCCTAACGGATGAGTCATGCTGCGGCCGTGGTTGGTCCGCGTCAGATGAGTGGGCAAGTCCCTCGGCAGCAGGGTCATCGCAGCTGAGCACGTTTCCTGACTTGTCGACTTTGCCAAATTGCGAATGAACCCACGCGACCTCGGGGTCACTCTCGATTATTTCCAAGGTCTCTTCCAGGAAATTCGGTAGGCAGACATCATCGGCGGCTGCCCATTTGAAATACTTGCCTTGGGCAAGGCCGATCAGTCGATTAAAGTTTTCAATGGCCCCGACATTAACCGCCAGGCGTTGATAATTGATTCGCGAATCCGCACGTGCAAATTCTTGGCAGATTTCTGGTGTTGCATCGTCCGAGGCATTATCAGAAATGATTATTTCAAAATCCGAATACGTTTGATGAGAGAGGTGCTGAAGAGTCTCGCGCAGAAAAGCGGCTCCATTGTAAACAGGTATTCCGATACTAATTTTTGGTGCCCGACGAGACATGACCGACTCCAGGTTTAGGAACGCAACGTTTGTTCAGTCGGCTTACACGGCGACTCACCCAAATCCGAGTTGTATAATAGTGACAAGCGTGTTGGGTCAATCGATCCGGCACCCACGCTGGCGACATACTCGTCTCGAATCCAGGCACACGTTTTCCGCATTCCATTTACTAAAC
>JBGSIY010000572.1:0-1621 GCA_041742275.1 Pirellulaceae bacterium
CATACTCGGACGCACCAGACGGGCATCGCCGCAGTTCATCAATAACAGACTGGGTTCATGGTTGGGGACATCAGCCCGCATGGAGCGCAACACAGTAAACTCATCGATCACCTCACCCAAATGTGAAAAGATCTCACTGACCTCAATCCCGCTTTCACCATAAGGTCGAAATGAAAACGGCGAGGGGAGGGCGGCCCCCGTTTTGCGTTCCGTGCTGAGCTTCACGGGTATCTCGCGCCCCGCATACTTATTCAATTCCGGTTTGGGATCAAACGTGTCGATATGGGAACATCCGCCATTGAGAAAAATGTGGATGACCCGTTTGGCCGTGGCTGCAAACGGCGGCGCCTTGGCCAACATCGGCGAGATCCGCTGATCGACCTGGGGCGACTGAGCCAAACCCAACGAACTGAGCAAGGGCGCCAGTGCCACGGCTCCCAACCCCATTCCCGTCTGTTGCAATAGTTCGCGACGATTGATGACCGCCCGCAACTGATGTGCATGAATCGACATGACAACCCCTAGTCAATAAAGAAAAACTCATTGGTCATTAACAACGCCTGAATGTACTGCGTCCAAACCTCGTCACTGGCATTCGCCTTGTCGCTGGCCTCGGATTCTGTCTCCGTCTCCCCGCACAGTTCGTTCCGCTCTGCCATCAACTCCCATTCGGTCTCGAAAAATTCTTGGGCCAGGCTAAGTTCCTCCGCCGTGGGCAGACGATGGAACAACAACTCATAAAGACGTTCCACCCGTTGCTGCCGGTCAGCATGTGGCGACATCTCAACCCGGGCCAAAACCGCTCGGGACATTTCAATCACAAAAGCATGATTCATTAAAAACAAAGCTTGCTGGGGCACGGTCGTCGAAAACCTGCCAGGGCTATGGGCGTCGGGGGAAGCAAAATCAAACGTGCGAAACAAGCCTGGCAAATTTTGACGATCGATAAAACTATAAACCGTACGTCGGTGTGAAAACGGTGGCTGGGTGATATCGACTGAGGGGCCCAGCAAGGTTGCATCCATCATCCCGGAAACGGCCAGGAACCGATCACGCATGGCTTCAAAATCAAGCCGCCGGCGATTTTGCCGCCACAACAAACGGTTTTCTGGATCGATCGCCATCGCGGTTGCTTGGACCTCACTAGACTGTTGGTAAGTGGCTGACAAAACAATTTCGCGAATCAATCTTTTCGTCGACCAGCCCTCGTCGACAAACTTGGCGGCCAACCAATCGAGCAACTCGGGGTGCGACGGCGGATCACTCCGCAAACCAAAATCACTGGCCGTCTTGACCAACCCCTGCCCAAACAAATACCCCCAGACTCGATTGACCCAGACCCTCGCGGTCAACGGATTTTTAGGGTCCGCAATCGCGTGAGCCAGTTCCAATCGGCCACTCCCCTGAGTGAATTGCCGCTGTTCTCCTTCCGATAAAAACTCGATAAAACGACGTGGGACCACCTCTCCCGGTCGATTGGGATTGCCGCGAATAAAGACATGGTGCTCCTCCACGCCTTCCGTTCGATCTTGCAGGACCATCACCTGCGTAGGCGCTCCCTCTGAATTTTCCCATTCGGCAATTTTCCGCCGCAGTTCATTGAGCCTTCCCTGCTTCGCCT
>JBGSIY010000573.1:0-4785 GCA_041742275.1 Pirellulaceae bacterium
CCCATCGCACCCAAACAAAACGAAAAAAGCCGAAGTCTAAACTTAACCCAAAATGTTGTTATCGATGTACAGCTATTTCTGGCCGAGCGATCCGCCAACATTTTTAAATTTTTTGGGGATATTCCAAGTTCAACACAATTACTTATGGCGAGGATGGCACCTCCTCGCATGTCTAGTCGAATCTATGGAAACCATTGAAGACGCAATTTTGAATATCGAACCGACAACACGAGCCAACCCATTTCAACCAAACACATTGAAAACACAGGCATGAACGAAGCTCAGTTCTTTTCAAGATATCGATCGAATGCATTGGCGGGACATGATTCCCCAACACTCGTGACGCTTACTGGATCCACCGTTTTCTCAAACACTTACGACCACGCATGGAAAAACCACTCCACGCCCCATATATTTAGTTGTCTGTTTTTGCCTATACAGCACGCTACAAAAGTCGGCTCGGGTGAATTCAAAGTGGAGCAATAGATTCCAGGCTCGTCGATGTGAATGACTGGTCGCTGCATGGGGAATAACCTGGACCGAATGATAGACGATCGACATTTGAGCGGACGGTCGTGGCCGGACATGGTTGGCTCGCTATTTGTTTATCTGGATCACATTAGTGGCGGCGAAGATGATGACTCAGTTTTGGCGGGCATTGCGGAACTCAAAGTTTACCTCTATTACTTTAAATATCAGCCGCCGGCCCCTTCGATTGACGATGAGCCTACTCCTCTTTGGTACTTTCTTCGTTGGTTCGAAGCCAACTAGCGCGATGCCACAATCTGCGATACCACAATTTACAATGCCACAATTTACAATGCCGCCATCTGCAACAAAACGATTTGAGTACTCTTCCCAAACAGGGTTTCAAAGGAGTTATGACGTCGAGATTTCTTGTGAAAAATCAGCTCACCTGAGTGGACACCATATTGATTGGCGGTGGAATGACCTAGTAACCGGTGAACGCCGATTTCACAAGGTCGTTGAGGCGAGGCATCACGCATTTGTCTCATTCGTATCTCGGGGTGTTCTGATCCGTAATTCAAGGCGATTGATGCTGATTGACGGAGATAAGGAGTGGTCCATTTGCGAGCTGAACTATGGAGGTTGGATGACCGCCGGAAGTTGGATAACCGCCTGTAACAATAAAATATTAGTGGGAGATGTCGAAAATAAACAAATAAAAATATTTGTGGATGATGGAGAGGGCTTCAAAGAAACGGGTCATTTCGTGATGCCATCGGAAATGAAGGATGACGACTTCTACCACCTGTTTGACGGCGGTGCTTACTTGGCTTGGTTATCGCGGACGAACGAGATTTTGACACTGGTTGATCTCGATACGTTCGTGCCGTTTGAGTTCGAGCATCGCTTCAAAGAGATCGAGGGTTTAACGGCCAATGTTAAAGTTACATTCGCCGACAACTATTTGATCGCATATGATCAAAAAAACGGGGGCGTAAACGTAATCGACCTTAACTCGCGACAGTCCATGGCGTTTAAAACAACGAGGGAAATGCGCCTAGGAAAATGCGCTGGTTTGAACTCAAAAGTTGCAATCCTTTTTGAGGACTGGGGGGATGCGTCTGGTTGCCGAAGTTGTTTAACGATTTTGGACTTCGAACGTCAAATCGTCATCAATGAAAAACAGCAACTACCTTTGAGAGCGGTGGCAGTTGATTGGTCCAATGAAAATGAGATTTTTATTGTCGATAATTTTGGCCGTCGAGCTAAAATTGACTTGGCTAAATCAAATATGGAACTGTTGTATGATGAGAATCGGGTATTGCCGACTAGGATTTTGGGCGAGTATTCGAATTTTGCAGGCCAGCGTCGGTTAGTTGTGAATTGTGACAATGGCGTTTTTCGATTCAATAGTGATTTGACTGAGCCTGTTTGTCTTACAGGGAGCGATTTTCCATCAAGCAAAGGTTTCTGTCAAAATTGGCGAATGTTTTTGGACAACAAAAAACCTGAGGCATCATTGGTATCCGAATATTATAGTGTTCAATTCAATCCGGCTGATGAGTCAACGTCTGCTGGAATTTTCGTTGGAGATGAATTAGAAGCACTGTGCAGTTCGAGGCCTTGGTGGCGGCCGTCGGTAATCTCGCATGACAGAAAGTTCCTTATTATTTCAGAATCGAATGGTCAGCCAGTTATTTTTGATTGGAAGTCTGGCGAAGAAGAACCGGTAACGTTTCCAGGATTAAACTTAGCCGACGTATCGTTGGGGTGTGCCGCAGCGAGCAAGAATAAGGAAAGTTTCGCCGCAACCTTTGAGGATCTAACACTCGACGAAGACGAATACGGTTATGATGAAACTTACCGCTTGATTTTCTTTAATAAAACTACGCGAGAGCAGGTGTTGAAGCCCATCGGCGAAGAGGTTTCGTATCTCGACGTTGTAATGGATTTTTCAGACGATGGTCGCGAGTTGGCGGTTTGCACGCCCTATCTGACACATCGCCCTGCGTCAGTGTTGTTGTATACGTTAAACCCTGATCGCGAGCCAATCAAGTGCGATGTAGGGGGCCTCAAGATTCGGCAAGTACGTTTCTTTGGAGCAGACAGCATTTTTTCAGTAACGGAAGATGGGGAGTTCGTCGTTTTTCGACGATCCACAGGTGATTTAGTTGTAAAACAAGATTTGGACCTTGGTGCGATCCAAGATTTTTACTTTTCCGATGACGGCAAGCGACTCTATGTAATCGACCTCACCTCGCGATTGACCATGTTTGAAATTTCAGAGTGACCGGTTGGCAGTCAAAAAATGGCCTCATGTCTAAAACCCCGTGAACCAGCCAATGCCCTTTAAACAAATGACGATTCAATTTCACTTCAACAAAAAATTCGAATTCAATACGCCCCCCCTCTGAGCGGCAAGGCGCTAGCCGCCGATTCTTCATCCGACCCCAAAACATCCGCCACACATCACAGCACATCACGACACAGGTCCCCTCCCCTCTGAGCGGCAAGGCGCTAGCCGCCGGTTCTTCATCCGACCCCAAAACAACTACCGACACTAGGCCGTTCATTTTTTTGACGCCGGATATTTGATTTATGTTTGATGACCAGATGGCCGACGAGCATATAGATCCGATTACACTCTTCATCACGTGGACCATCTATGGTTCGTGGTTTCCTGGAGATTCGCGCGGCTGGCGAAAATGGAAACGTGGCGAGCAACAACCTCAACCTCGACTTGAAGATGGGTGCAAGGGACGAATGAAAGAGAAGGCCGTGGTGCTGGAGGAAGCACAACGCAAGGCAGTTGAAGAAGTAATTCGAGTTCATTCAGAACATCGAGGTTGGGAATTGCACGCGGTTTCTGTTCGTTCAAATCACATTCATGTTGCGGTGACCGTTGTTCCCAAATTTGGCAGAGTCAATTCACGAGTTGCTGATGTTATTCAGCGCGTTCGGGATGAATTGAAAGCCAATGGAACAAGGGCTTTGCGACAAATGAAGAATCCAGTCACGAATGAAAAAGTGTGGACCAAAGGCGGTGATATTGAAGTAATTGGTTCTGATGATGATTTAGAACAGGTCCTGATTTATATTTTGGAAGTTCAGGATCGAATGGGCCGACGTTAATCGAATCTGTTGAACTGACCGATGGACACAAATTGGTTGACAAACAATGCGGATGACGATTGAGACCGGCTTCAACAATAAAATCGCCCTGCAAAATCTTGCAGGGCGATTTTTTTTAATGAAAAACCATTTTCTGTGTGGAACGTTTGCTCTTGAAGCTCCCGATTCTTTACTCTTGTAACGTCTCTGGGAGCTCGATTTTCTCTTCCTGAGCCGCGGCGCGGAGTTTGGTCAAGGCCCGAGCCTCGATTTGACGAATGCGCTCTTTGGTGACCCCCATTTCCTCACCGACTTCTTTCAAGGTCAAGGGTTCCAAACTGTGATCCAATCCAAACCGACGCATGATGATTTGCTGTTCGCGGCTGTCCAACCGCTGCAAGATCCGCTCGACTTGTTGCTCACGCTGCTGTTGGGCAGCTTCCATCGCATAATGGTCGCCCCGTTCGTCAGCTCGTGCCAAAAACAATTCCTCGCTGGTCGGACGGAACCGATCTCGCTGACGAAACTCATCGGGTATCGTGCGAGCAAAATTCTTCATGATCGCCCAACTGGCGTAGGTACTGAATTTGTTGCCGCGGGTGTAATCGAATTTCTCAGCCGCACGGATCAAGCTCATATTGCCATCGCTGACCAGTTGGAAGAAGTCATCGCTTCCCCCCACATGTCGTTTGGCAATCGACACGACCAACCTCAAGTTAGCTTGGACGATACGATTCTTGACCTTAACGGCTTCTTGATACAAACGCTCGACTTCATCCATTTCCGACGCCCGGGCCGAAGCAACATCGATTTTCTCACGAACCTTCAACGCCCGAAACTTCAAATAGTTGTACTTACGGAACAAGAACTGTTCTTGCTCCCGAGTCAGCAATGTCACCTCATACAAACTTGCCAAATATCTTGGCAGCCCCTGAGGCGGACGCGATCGACGGACGGGCCCTTCGGCAGCCGGCATCTCCGCCTCAAGGATCCTTTTTTCGGCACCACGGCGATGGAATTCAGGACTGTCCATGTATTCCAACGGCAACTCGGAAATCGCCCGAGCCCGCATCTCATTGACGACGCGATAGACTGTCGTTTTGTTTCGGCAATAACGTTGCGAAATCGATTCGGCCGAACGCCCCTGTTGGAATTCGCTGTAGATTCGCTCTTTGATCTCCAGATTCAAAGGTCCTGACTGATCAG
>JBGSIY010000574.1:0-12285 GCA_041742275.1 Pirellulaceae bacterium
GGGGGAATTTGCCCGGAAGTCTTGTTGTATCGAGGGGCTTGGCAAGAATATGAATTGCACGAAATCGATATCGCGGTCCCGCTGAGTGTAAGTGATGTGGCTCTCAAAAAGAAAGCCATCTTCATGCACGAGAGCCAAAAGGACGAAGCGTTGTTCCCCGGTTCCGATCCCCGCGAATTTTGGCAGCGAGCGGTCGATCGCAATGTTAACACGGCTAACCAATACAACTTAATTGGTTTGCCAGAATACTATGCCATGGAGGCCTTCGTGAGATGGAATTCTACCCCCATTTAAATGCCGGATGGGGCACGTACCTGACCCAACTTGTTGGCCACCCCACTTGATTGCTTCGACCGGCGGACAACTTTTTCGAATTCCGCGACGACTGGATTTCGGACGTTGGTCATTAGGTCGACGCGGAAGAACAGGATGGCGTCGTGGAACACAAACAGGACCCATGGGAACACCTTCCTGGCGATCAGTTACCGGAAGACTGTCCGTTTAGGAAGTCATTCTTGCAAGGTTTCTTGCAAGGTTATTGGGGCATCTTGGTTTCAATGTCTTGAAATTGCGAGTCCAAAGCGCCTCCCACCGAAGTAATGGCGGCGAGGCAAACCATTAAGATCGCCGCCAACATGACGGCGTACTCGACCGCCGTCGGCCCATCTTCTTCACGCAAGAAGCGAAAAAATATTCGTTTGATTGTTGATTTCATGATCTGCCGCACCCCATTTTAGTCGGGACTCTAAACACGAGTTAAGAATTTCATTAACACCGAACGCTAGGTTCCCGGTGATAAAACAAGCCGACTTTTCTAGGCAAATTGTGATCAAATATCGCGGAGTCGCCAATTGGAATGTGTTGTAGGGATTGTGCAGGATCCGCAGGCGCTGACTAACATCCGTTCTCGAATTCAATTGCCGGCATGGCGGTTAAAACTCAGCTTGCGACGAATCTCATCTTTAATGTGGCTCAACACCGATTCTTTGTCTGTTTCGGACAAAATCTTTTTCACCACCTGTTTCGCTGAATCTCTGCCCCAGGCACCGCCATGTTCAAAGTAATGCTGTGCGGCGCGGCCAATGATATAAGAGCTATAACCTGCCGCCGCTCCTTGGGGAATGATGGTCAATGGAGTTCCAAACGAGAACGTCGCCGCCTTGAACGCACTGGCTCCCCAATTGGTTAACTCCCCCAAAGCAAAGATCCCCCCCGCCGCCTTGACGATCGTTTTTGCCAACTCGCGAGCACGGGCCATGGAAAAGTTCAATCCATAAATCTTCGAAAGCGTGACAATCATAATCGCATCGACAGCCAAACCGCCGACCACATCGAAAATGGGCATTGGATTGATGGCCACCACTGTGGCTTTCGTTGCGGCCATTCCCCAAATCACACTCTCTGCCTGACGCTTTCGCATTTGCACGCGAATCGTCGAAATCCGATCGCTCTTATCCGCGGCGTACATCGCCGCGTTCAAGGCGATTAGGCCGAGACCCTCGCGATCTAATACTTGCAGAATCAAAGTTTTTAAATCTGCAATCTCGGGGTCGAGTCGTCGCCATTCGGTCCGAGTTTTACCATTGGGTTCCTCGATCATGAACTCGATGGGGCGAGGATGAGCGGCGGTAGTGACAAATGCCGAACGGGGAACGAGTCCTTTTAATCGCTCCTCGATCCGAATCAACAGATTCTGTAGATCCAACTCTGAATACAAATCGCGTTTGTTGAACACCAACAAGATGGGTTTATTGACGGCAGCCAATTCGACTAACGCCGCGTATTCGACATCGTTGATATCGGAATCGGTGACAAACAAAATCAAATCGGCGCGTCGGGCGGTTTGTTCGGCAAGTTCCGCGCGGCCCAACCCGCCCACCTCGTTAATGCCAGGGGTATCAATGATTACCACTTCCGACTTATCCAAACCGCTGATGCGATGCCCTGCGCCATCCCAAGTGGTTCCCCAAACTTCTTTAGTCCATCCACCTTGCACATCAACGGAGGCGACATCGCGACCGATCAAGGCGTTGATCAACGCCGATTTCCCCGTGCTGATTTCGCCGAAAATAACGATTTCCACCCTGCCGGCAGTCAGCTTCTCATGCATGGCATTGAGCTGGGCAAAGTCCTTTTGCAATTCCAATCGCTCGCGTTCGCTGCAATTACGCAATTTGGCCAGAGTCGTATTAACCGACGCCAACGCTTCCGCATACTGTTGATTTTCGTTGGACGATGTTGAATTCACTGAATGTTTAACCTATTAACTTTTGACGCGCTTGGACGACTAACTTTTTAATTTCATCGGTTGCCGTAACTCGTTCCCATTGACGCCGCGCCACGTTGGCCAAGCCGCCGTCTTCGAACTGCATTTCATTGCTAAAATAATCAATAAACACGGCGCCGATCCAGCGTGTGATCAAGGCTTGCACGACCCCTTGCATGGCATTACCCACCAGGGTCCCGGCAATCGGCACCGTTTTGATCAAGGACGAGACCACAGAAGCCACCGCCAGCGAGGCTCCCTGAACCCCCAATACACTGATCAGCACTTTCCCCATTTCCGTCAACCATTTTGATGCGGTCTGCACGTCCATTTTTTGATCGTAAATATCGGCAAGATCCATGATCATTTTGGTCGAAATTCCAATGCCCGCTGCCAGATCGACAAACGGGAATGGATTAACTGCAGCGACCCCTGCGGCTCCCCACATGTATTTATCGACAGTATCCCAAGCCTTCCTGTCGATCGCGGCCTTCACCCGATCTTTGGCTTTTTCCAACATGCCACGCGATTGCAATAGAAGATTCGCCAACACCAGTTCTTTTCCATCTTGTCGTACGATCGCCATCATGCAATCGGCCAATTCACCGATGTCGGCCGGGACAACAACTTGCTCATCCTCGGTTGTTCCATCGCCCTTCACCTTACGGCGAATTCGCGTTCCCGGTTGAGCCTGAATGGCAATGATTTCATCAGGTTGGACCCACTGTTTTGTTTGGGAAACAATTTGCCCAAACAACTTTTCGCGGTCTTCTGTCTGATACCAGTCTGATTTATTCAGACAGATGACAACACGTTTTTCCATCTGCCCTAATTTTTCCAATAATTTATGTTCACTATCGCGCAACGGTCCATCGACGACGAGCAAGACGATATCGGCATCTTTGGCACTATCGGCTGCGATCCACACGTGCCGTTCTCCGTCGACCTCTCCCAAACCGGGCGTGTCAACCAATGTGACTTTATCAATGCCTGCCCAAGGAATTTCGTTTCGTGAAACGGTTGTCCCGCCGCGTACATCGGTCGCAAAAATATCGCGGCCGGCCAAGAGATTCAATACGGAAGATTTTCCACTGGAGATGGTTCCAAACGCCACGATCTCCAATGTTTGTAATTCTCGTTTATGTTGGACGTCGGCCAAGAGAGGATCGAGTTCAGCCTGCAATTGGGGATTGTCGGCACTACGAGAACGTAAATCTTGGAGCCGTTGTATGTTTTCAGCGATCTCACTCTGCTTTTGTCCATAGGAGAGTTGGCTGGGATTTTTACTTCTGCGATTCCGCTCCAGTTGCTTGAGTCGACTCGCGCCCCATAACCGCCATACGGTCCAGAGCAGGCTTCCCAGAAACAATACCGTCCCCGCGATCACGACCGCCAAGTACAAATAACCCCAGAAGGCCCCCAGGGAGGCTACCACCTGGTATTTGTCGATCACCCAACCGGGCAAATAGATCAGCGTCAGCCCAATGGCAGCCGCCACCGCCGTAAACAATAGACCCGAGAATGTTTTACCCAATTGCAAAATTCTACCCATTTCGATTGCGTGACTTGCGTCATTCAGCTGAGAAAAATGCACCACGCCGATACGATCGTCGACGCCACACGGACCTTACCGCGGCCGGACGGTTTCCCAGCCTTTCATCGTAAACACAAACGGTCATTCGGTCGATTGGAGTTGATTATTGGCGGCATCTGCCCCCCCGGCACCAAAATCACATTTTTTCAGGAACTTCTCGCCGAAAGTACCCTGATTCAGAAGGGAGGGACTCCCACGCGAATTGAAGAACCGCGTCTCCCTCGCGTTTGCGACTGTCCCTAATGGCTTTCCCCACTGGCTTTTACCGTTGTCAGTTGTGTAGACGCACAACGGACTTCCGCGGGGGTGAAACAGCGAAGAAATTGGGGCTGGGGTCAAAATGGGGTTGGACCTGAGATGTCACAACCGAGGGGATGTGGCGAGAACTCGATTTGTTTCGTCGCCTCGCAGTCCCCAGACCTGAACTTCTGGTTCCCCCTTGAGTCCCCGGAATAATGGGGCCCGGGCTCCGGGAACAAATCGGGCCCACGGCCACCGCTAGGCTCATTCAACTATAATCAGTAAAACGATTCGCCAACGATTAAACGAGGAGCTTCGATTGGGTTTTAGAGGATGAGAAGTTTTTTGTACCCATTGGAAGTGCGTATTCAGCAATGGATTCCCGCGTGGATGTTCCAGGTTCGCCTGCAAGAACTATCCGTCCTGCCGTTGCTCTCATTGCCGGTGGAATCGCCGGCGTCCTCTCTTCAATTGTTCCGCGCAACGCAATCGCCACGGGATCTAGAATTACTGGCGTCGCAATGCGGAAAAAACATTTTAGATCAACGACTGGCGCAGAAAGGTTGCTGTTATTTGGCGATATCGGCGGGCAGGCTGATGGGAATCGTCTGGTTCGCGTTCGACTCCTATCGCGACATAGATACCGGCATCGACTTCCGATTGAACGGCGATCAGGCCTGGTTGTATGGAGCTTGGGTCGCCCGCGACTATCGGCGGAATGGAATCTATCGCCAACTATTGCAGCGGGCGAGCTCTGATTTAGCGTCAGAAGGAATTCGGCAATTCATGTTGGCTATCGATATGTCCAATTCGGTATCACGTCGCGCTCATCGCCGACTCGGAGCGACCCGACTAGGCACCTGCTGGGGCGGGAAACTGTTTGGCTGTGGCGGCTATCGTGTTGTTGTCAAATCTCAAACGCAGTTGGGACAAGAATCGGAGCGAAGCCAATCAATCGAGCGTTAGGGCTCAGGGTGTTAATTGCTGGCCCTCTCTCGCTCGCAAGCCCCACAGCCTGCGAATTCGATTATACTTTTTCATGTAGAAACCCCGACAGGTGTACGTGCCGGAGACGGGGATAAGCTCCCTTGTTTGCGAGAGTTCTGGTTGCATGTCACCTATTGAAAATCGCCGGTTCAATCAACGATTCGGTTTAGTTTTGTTTTTTATCTATTCGTTGCTCTACTTGGGTTTTGTCATTCTCTGTGCGTTTGCTCCCGCAATTATGGAATGGCGCCCTTGGGGCGGATTGAATCTGGCACTGCAATACGGATTTGGGTTAATCTTTGTTGCCTTGTTCTTATCCATCATCTATGGCTACTTCTGTCGCAATGAATCCGATTCATCAGTGGATTTAAAAAAAATTGATTCGTCGATCCCTCACGAAAGCAATGGAATATGATCCACGAAGTTTCTTACATCACGGTGGCGATTTTTATTTTGTTTGTGGTTGTGACCGTGGGTTTCAGCTTTTATTTGGGAAAGTCGGCCCAATCCTCAGCTGGATTTTTTACGGCTCATGGACAAATTCCTTGGGCCATCAACGGCATCGCCTTTGCCGGTGACTACCTGTCGGCGGCGTCGTTTTTGGGAATTTGCGGCATGATCGCCGCTTATGGATATGATGGGTTCTTGTACTCGATTGGCTATCTGGCCGGGTGGATCGTCGCCTTATTCGTGATCGCCGAGCCCATGAAACGGTTGGGGAAATTTACTTTCGCCGACGCGTTGGATGCCCGATTCAATTCTCCGGGTATCAAGTTGTCGGCCGGGATAAGTACTCTGGCTGTCAGCCTGTTTTATTTGATTCCTCAAATGGTGGGGGCGGGAACCTTGATTCAACCCTTGATGGGCTTGCCCCATTGGGTCGGGGTCGTGATGGTGGGTGCTGTCGTAATCGTGATTGTGATCACCGCGGGAATGGTCTCGACAACGTGGGTTCAGTTTCTCAAGGGGTCCTTGTTGGTCCTGTTCAGTTTGATCATGAGCGTGCTGGTATTATCCCGGGGGCTGGAGGTGGCCGAGGGTGGAAATGATGGCTACCCACTGCGGCGCATTGGCCCCCTCACAGGCAACGTGTTTGAACTAACGGAACTTGACGGGCAACCGGTAATCCCGCGAGATGATGGCTGGGAGTTGCAGAATTTCGTTCGGTTGCGGGATTCCGCAGGAGGATTTACCGTATTCAGCGTTTCTGAAGTCGACGAAGCGTTTTGGTTGCATGAAGCGCAAGCCGTAACAACGCGAGGCAGTGACGTTTTAATCGGTGGCCTTCCCAAGGGGACCGGACCGGGGCAAAGGGTGTTGCATCCCGTGGGGCATATTTCCCGCCTTCCCAACGATCAGCAAAAAACCGGGCCGCTGGGCCCCCTAGCCTATTTCAATGTGCTGCATGACAGCGAAGTCGTCTTGTGGCGGGAAGTCACTGTTCCCCATCCCTCCGGCGGGCAAACGGTGGTGTATGTTCAAAAACCTACGGAAGGAAGTCGCATTTTACGACCTGGAGAACATCCCCTGTTCTCAGGAATCCGCGGTGAACAACAGGGAAACCCCCAAAAACTTATCCGCGATCGGATCAACTTTCTGTCACTCATGCTGGCCCTGTTTTGCGGAACGGCTTCGCTCCCCCATATTCTCATTCGCTACTACACGGTCAAAGACGGTGCCGCTGCGAGGAAGAGTACCATCGTCGGCATTGCCAGCATCGGTTTTTTCTATGTGCTCACTCTGTACATGGGCTTGGGAGCCATGACCAGCGGTGCCCTGGACGTGCAATCGAGCAATATGGCAGCTCCTTTATTAGCAAGAAGTATTAGTCAATTGTTGTTTGCCATCATTTCAGCCATCGCCTTTACCACTGTCCTGGGAACCGTAAGTGGGCTGATTTTGGCGTCCAGTGGCGCGGTCGCTCACGATTTACTCAAAGGTTATTTCGGTTGGAAAATCAACGATGTGGAACAAGTGCGTATCGCCAAAATTGCTGCGGTAGGAGTGGGCATATGTGCAATCATTCTGGGGATTCTTTTTGAAAAAATGAACGTCAGCTATCTTGTCGGTTGGGCTTTCAGCGTCGCCGCGAGTGCCAACCTTCCCTCATTAGTCATGCTGCTGTTCTGGAAGGGGACGACGCGGCAGGGTGTGATTGCGAGCGTTACTGTAGGGATGATCAGTTCGCTGGGTTGGATCATGTTGAGTAGCGACACATTCAAACAAGTTTACGGGATTGACCCCCAACTCGCTCCCGCCCCCTTCACGCAACCAGGAATCGTCACGATCCCATTGGCATTTGCGACTTTAATTTTGGTTTCCAAACTAACGGCCGAACGGACCACCATCAATGAGTGATTTCATTGGATTGAAAAACGGTCGAAGTGAACAAGCGAAATGATGCATGCCTCGATCAGCCGCGGGGCGTAGGCTCTGATTCTTGGCGCCATGGGCCTCGGAACCTCAGTCAATGACGCTTGTCCCATTTACGACGCGGGGCTTGATACAAGGCCGGGCTTGATACACGACTGACGCGCGATCAGTTGCGTTTTGTTTAAAAACTATTTGAACAGTTCCGGAATGATATTGCCTTCGCGAACGATCATGACGGGGCGTCCCGTCGGGGTCTGAAACTCTTGCTTGGGGTCAATACCGATCGCTTGATAGAAGGACGCTGCCACATCTTCGGGCTTGAAGCCTTCATTAGCGGGCCCCTCGGCATTCTGGTCACTTTCCCCTAAAACCTGACCGCCACGAATGGCTCCGCCCCCCATTAGCATGAACATACAGCGGGGGTAATGATCGCGTCCGCCTTCTGCCGAGCGAGAATTGATCTTCGGCGTTCTTCCAAACTCACCGGTTACAAACACCGTCGTCGATTCCATCAGTCCCTTCGACTGCAAACCGGCGAATAGTCCCGACAATCCGTTATCTAAACGAGGCAAGAGATCGTCTTTTAATTTGGTAAAGTTATCTTGGTGCGTATCCCAGCCTCCCAAATTTAACGTAACAAATCGTATCCCTGATTCGATCAATCGAGTGGCCAATAGGCAGCTCTGAGAAAAAGGGTCATCCGCGAATAATTGATGATAACTTTCCGGTTCACGCGAGATGTCAAACGCGCTGCGAGTTCGTTTCGATGTAATCATCTGAAACGCCTTGTGGCTAAACTCATCCAATCCACCCAACAAGTCGTGCTGGCTTTCCAGGGCGGCAAACGTTTGATCCAAGTCGTTTAACAGATTTTTGCGGCGCTCCAATTCGCTAATACTCAGACCTCCAGCCATGGAGATGCCGCGCACGTTAAACGGCCGCCCTTTGACTGGAACCGCATTGGTAGCCAGTGCCGAGTTTTTGACCCCGAGGTACCCGGGGCCTTGGGAGGCTCTCGGAATGGCCACATAGCCTGGCAAGTCATATTCCGCTTCGAACTGTTGTGCGGCGACCGAACCGTACGCGGGATACTCTAATGCGGCCGTTGGTCGATTGCCTGTAAACAAAAACTTCTGCCCCAAGGGATGGGCTCCCAACGAGTGGGAAACACCACGCAGGATCGTGAACTGGGTCGTTTGTTGAGCTAGTTTTGGGAGGTGTTCACAAATTTCCACGCCGGGGACGACCGTTTTTATCGGCTGAAACGGCCCACGCATTTCCGGCTTCCCATCGGGTTTCAAGTCAAAAGTATCGATGTGAGAGGGCCCGCCTGGCAATTCGATGAAGATTGCATTGCGAGTGGGCGTCTGGGGATTTGTTTGCCCCGCGTGGCTGAGTTTCAAGAAACCACCGAGAGTCAGGCCCGTGGCTCCCAACGCACCCACTCGGATAGCATCACGCCGTGTATAGCCGTCGCATTGGCGATGTTTTGTCATGTTCGTTGACTTTCAAATAAGAGGGTCACTGGCTCGGACTCAGTTGACGCGTTTTTCTTCGAACGCGCCGATCAGTTGTTCATTTGCATTGCTGGAACCTGATGCATGGTGGCAACCGCTGCCCATTCCAACGGAACGACCGATGGCGCCAAAAAAGTGTCCAAAATTTGCCAACTATAAACTTAATGGTTGACGATAAATTCTTTGGTATTGATCAAGGCCCACATCACCCCCGTGAGCCCCTGCATCAGCGAACTGGATTCTTCCATATAGATTCGGCAGCGTTCGACTTCCTCGGCAGTAGGGAATCGTCCCACGGTTCTCAAATAGGCTTCGGTAATCAAGTCCGTCACATCGACTTTGCTCGAGGAATCCTGGGACTCATCGATCCGCTGCTGAATTGCGTCTTTCTGAGAAGTCAGTTGTTGAATTCGCGAAGTGATTTTCTTCAAGGCCTGATTCGATTCCTGAAGCTTCAGATTTTTTGCTGAACGTTGGAGTTGCGCAAGTCGGCGATTCACCGTTTCCAGCCGTTTTTGATCGACCTTTACTTCTTCTTGAGACTCTGTCGCCATTGCCTTTTGTGCAACCCAGCCCTTGGGATGCGTCAACCAAAAATGAACATCTTGATCGTTCTGCAAGTACACGGTTTGAATGAGACTCGTTTCATTAGAGCGATCGCAATCGCAGTTATTATCGCGGGTGGAACGCCCAAAGGCCTGAAGTGCATAACCCGCGCTCCGCCCGGCAAATCTTGCCGAATTACCATTGGTCCCCGGAACGGCAATCGACCGATCCTGAACAGCCGATAAAAATTCACTGTTCGTCTCATCAGGAGCGCAGGCAAAGGCCAGGGCATCAACCACAAGTTCTGCCGGTAATCTTCGAGGTATCGCGCGGCTGAAGTTGCGTTGGTCTAAAGCATTCGACGCGTTCGGAACCCAACTCGTTTGATAGGTTCGACTATTAGCGATTTCGCGATGGAGCCATTTCATATCGTAATCATGCTCGACAAAACCTCGGGCGAGATAGTCCAAAAGTTCGGCATTGCTTGGGGGATTCGCTAAGTTCAAATCGTCGATGGGATTGACGATACCGACGCCAAAATAGCGAGCCCAAACTCGATTGACAAAGGCGCGAGCAAAGTAGGGATTTTGTTCCTCGCGCATCCAATCGCTCACGAGTTGTCGTACATCACTTACTCCAGCGAAAGAGATGGCTTCGCTACCCAGCAAACGGCCTTCGGTATGATAGAGGGGGCCGCGGATGTTGCCGCGATTCTTTTTTTTCCCTTTGGCTTTTGCAGCATCTTGCTCCTTATTTTCGTCTTGAGCTGTTGCTGCCGCAGCCATCGCCGCCTCAGCAATTAATTTGCGTTCGGCATTGGTGAGTTTGGGGCGCGTCACAACCAGTTGAGCAAACGGAACGGTTTTTCCTTGTTGGAGGGCATCACGAGCCGCACGTTGCAAATTGCCACCTTTGACCTTGGGATCCATTCCCAGTTGTTCATAGATTGCCCGCAATTCCGCTCGCTCTTGTTCGGATGCCGCAGATTGAACTACGCTGACGCCCGAGAAGAACCGAGAAAATTCTTCGAAGTCCGATTGGCTCCAACGATCGAAGGGATGCTTGTGGCATTGTGCACATTGAATTTGGACACCCAGGAAATTTTGTGCAAACCCAATCGCCCGCGTCTCACGATCTTGATTCTCGCGCCGCATCCAATAAAGGGGCATGTCGGGACGATCGACAAAGGAGATCGTCGATTTCGATTTTGCCATGGTGCTCATGGATTCGCAATATTCGGTATACGATTCACCCCCTGACCGACTCGATGAAAGGACGATTCCCTCCACAATTTGATCGTAAGGCACGTTGTCGGAGACGCGTTTCAAAATCCAGTCGTACCATTGTTGTGATGCGATATCAGACCCATAACTTAGGTTCCGTAACTCTTGTGAATTGTTGCCAGAAAGGTCACAGAGAAACGTTGTCCACCAGGCGGCATAGGCGGGCGTGTCTAACAGCGATTCGATTTTGTCCTGACGTTTGGTCGCAGAGGGATCGGCTACGAACGCGTGAATTTCTGCCGGAGTAGGCAGCGTACCAGCGATATCTAGACTGACTCGTCGCAAAAACATGGCATCGTCAGCCACAGCGGACCGTTGCAAATTTAATTTATCTAGTTTCTGTTGCACGAGTCGATCGATGGGAGCCGCGTCGTCGATGGCAAGAGAGCTATCTATTTGGGGAACCCTTTTCGGGAACGCGCGAAGAATCGGAATCGGAGTCACACCTTGGTCGTAAAACGCCACGACATGGGTGTCCCCCTGCCCCGTACTTTTTACCCCACCGTTCGCATCGATTTCGGCAATTTGAGGATCATTGGATTGGAAGCGAGTAAATGCGGTGACATCCTCCCGACTGCCGTCAGCCCAATGCGCTAGAACTTTTAGATCGACGGAGTCTCCATCGGTTTGGAAATGAATCTCAGCGGGTTGAACTTCCAGCCGAACTAGCCCCTGGGGCTCGCTTGACCCGACAGCCCCGTCGGCGATCCAATTTTTGAGGAGCTCATATTCCCAGCTCTCGACGTCCAATCGTTTGCCGCCACCATGATTGTCTGCATCGATCGGTTTCGCCAGTATCAAGCTGTCTTCGATATCCTCGACATCAACGCGGCCACTGCCGGAGGCCAATAAAGCTGCATGATCGGTTTTAAAATCATATCCAAACAAGGAAAGCCGTAGCCCGCCCTGCCCCTGGAACGAACCATGGCACGAGCGACCATTGCAACCCAATCGCCCCAACAAGGGGGAGACGTGTTTCTGAAAATCAGGTGCGGTAATGGTTGCCTCTGCAGGATGCCGATCGCGTGTCGATAGCAAATCGTTTCTGGTGGAAGGTTCCTCTGCCACTGCGGACGGCGTGACTAACAGAGACGTCAGGGATCCCGAAGACACCCATAGAATTGACAGCAGCAACAACCGGCACAGCGGCGCCTGGTATGACATTTTTTGCATTGAATTCCCTTTGTTATTGAATTCGCTTCGTTTTCGAATTCGCTTTGTTGTTGAATTCCCTTTGTTGCTGCTAAACGCTCAAAATGGGGTCAGCCACGACGAGTTCAACCCATATGTTTGGTTTTATTACCAGCAAACAAAATTTGCAGGCAAACCATTCGGGTTCTTATCCCCCATCTACGCGATTTCCCCCAACACACTTTCCCGATTGCACCCAATACAAGTCAGCCGAGACAGATGAGGCGAGCTATTCACCCCCGCCCGATTGGTTCTTCGAGTCGTTGTTTTTCTTTTTTCGCTCGGCCA
>JBGSIY010000575.1:0-4531 GCA_041742275.1 Pirellulaceae bacterium
AACCGAAGCGGGAAAGGTTGTGACGCGAAGACGATACGAATTGGCCCACGGCAATCCTGCGACTTTACAACCTACACCGATCCCCGTTGCTGGACGACTTTAAAAAATGTGCAAACCAGTAGTTTGAAATCCAGCCACAAACTGCGTCGCTGAATGTAATCTAAATCCATACGCATCCACTCTTCAAAACTGACTTGGCGACCGCCGAATACCTGCCAAATACAAGTCAAACCGGGAGCGACAGCGAGCCGTTGACGATGCCACATCTCACAACTTTGCGACTCATCAACAGGCAAGGGGCGAGGCCCGACCAAAGACATGTCCCCCTTGAGGACATTGATTAATTGGGGCAATTCATCCAAGCAACTTTTGCGGAGAAAGTAACCCATTCTGGTTACCCGCGGGTCATTTTCAATTTTGAATGCCGGGCCATCTTGCTCGCTGATCCCCCGCAGCTGAGTTTTCATTGCTTCGGCATCGAAACGCATTGTTCGGAACTTGTATATTTTGAATGGGCGACCCCCTTTTCCCTCGCGGACTTGGGTAAACATCACGGGACCTCGGGAGTCCAACTTGATTGCCGCACCCACCAGCACGTAGATGGGAACAAACCCAATCATACCAACTCCAGAGCCCAAAACATCGATGGCACGTTTCCAAATGGGCGTAGGAATGAGGGGCGTGATGCGAAATTCTCCGGACTTCCTCACGGCCAGACGCCCCTCCGACGCGACAGGGTAGGGGGGGTCCTCGAGAACGCTCGTTTTATTGGCTACTTCCGCTCCGGCATGGTCCAAGTGAGTGTCGCCTAGGTAACCGGAAAACGTCGTCGTCCCATTCGTGCTGACCTTCTCGTTCTCTTGCCCTACGTCGCTACCTCTATCACTTTGTTCTTTGATTTTGGAGTTGCCCGATATCGCATCGTCTTCGGGATAAACGAGGATCTGAGTTGATAGATTCAGTGAAAGCGATTTGGCTATCGCCAGCATTTCATTGGCAACATGCCGTGCCCCCTCGCGCCCTGTTTCCGGCAGCAATAGACTCACCTGTGCATGCCAATTCCCTGGCTCGTCCGTAATGCGAAAACGGTTCTTGACTTGGCTAATAAATTGAACCACCAAAGGTTCGTTGAGTTGGTCGGCCCCTAAATTGGTTTGAACGATAGCAAATTGATGCTTCCCAGGGCGACGCAAGCATCGACTGATTTCTTTGGCAATAATCAGATCAAACGCCGATTCAGCGAGGACTTCTGAGTTGTCTCGCGATGAAACCCGCTGTTTAAACAGCGCCTTTAGTCTTTGCCAAATGGAATCAGCGGGGCGATTATTCTTCGTAATCATATCGTTCGAAAGTTATCTCGATGAAGTCAGTCAAGGTGTAAGATCGCCCGCATGCAAAATGGGTCAACGGGTTCTGGTCAACGAACCGCAATGCGTGGAATCAAAATTAAAATCTAAATGGAAAAGCAGCTTTTAGGATGCAAATAAACATGAACAGTCAGAGTCCTGAACGCCAGTTACGGTGATGCGGTTAATTCAACCCGATGTTGACCCACACTTTATTGTTATGCTCGCATTCTTGTAATGATCGCATTGAACACAAACGCTCACATAGTTCTCAATGGAATTGTCCCTCAATTTCAAGAATCGCGAATCTGCCAAAGCGCAAATTTAAAATCCTTGATTGGCAGTCTTCCGTCGCTAAACAGAAACCACTGTTGGCGAAACAAACCACCGATTGGACAAGCAAAGTGTGAAACGAATTTGTCAATCGTTTCCATCGCCATGCTCCATCTTTGCTACTTAACTGATCGGACTCGGTACGGGACCAGAAGGAACTCTGAAAAAACAGCACACCAAAACCGAAAAATTATAAGAAACAATTACAGTGCGAGACAATCATTTTCGGGAGACCCAAAAATTACTGACGATCAGAACTCGTTTTCTTTGCATCGTTTTACTATAACTACCGCTTTTTAATACTCAAGAGACAACCTGCCACCCCTGAGTGGCAGGAAATGATCTCATCCAGCGACAGCAATCACCAAAAAAATGATTGATGCGTAAAAACCACGCACTAATAAAGTCTTAGGCGAGAGAAATCAGCAATCACCTGATCGATTTCACAGAAATTCTCGTAAATGAAATCTGGATTAAATTTCATCAACTGTGACACTTTGAACGGTCCCGTTCCGACGGCAATAGCAACCGCGTTAATTTCTCGAGCACAAGCGATATCTGCCGGGGTATCTCCAATGACTACCAACCGCACATGATTGGAGGTTTTCGAGATCGTCTGTTCTGCTTTTGTGCGTGCCTTCCGCGCGAGCTGGTTGCGGCAAACTTCTTCTCGCCCAAATTCGCCAAACGCAAAATGATGCCAGAGGTCGGCGGCCTCCAATTTGATGCGGGCGGCAAATTCGGAATTACCGGACAGCAATCCGAGATGGCAATTTTCCATTTTTTGAATCGATTGCAGTAACAAATCCACACCTGGCATTTTGACAAATCCACCTTGATTCCAAATGGTGCTCAGGTGCCGGTAATAAACTTGTTCGAAGGCCGTATAGGCGGGCACGAATTCAATGCCCAGTTTCTCAAAAAGCTCGCCGAAAATGGCACGGTCTGTCCGTCCCCCCAATTCTACTTTCGGCAGATCTGAGATCCCGAACACTTCAGCGCAAGTGAGCACAATTGCAGATTCAGACGTGGGTGCGGCCCGGACCAAGGTGCCATCGATATCAAACAAAAAAACGATTGACTCGTTCGGCATCATGACTTCCTAACAAAAGGTTCAGGCATAAAAAAAGACTGCCGAGTTAACCAGCAGTCCTTATCTTATTGGATTCTCATCGACTAAAACAAGTCAAGTTGATCAAAGCAGTATCGTACGATAAAGCCAGCCGCAACCACGCTGACCATACTCATCAACTTGATCAAAATATTCAGGCTCGGACCACTGGTGTCTTTAAAGGGGTCACCCACGGTGTCACCTACCACGGCAGCCTTGTGAGCATCGCCACCTTTTCCACCGAGCTTACCCGTCTCGATGTATTTTTTGGCATTGTCCCATGCGCCCCCGCTATTGGACATGTAAATCGCGAGGCAGAAGCCACAGGCCAATCCTCCAACCAATAATCCCAGAACGCCACCCACGCCTAACAACCAACCGGTCACCACTGGGGTCAACAAACCTAGCATGGCGGGCATGATCATTTCCCGTTGAGCTGCTTTGGTGCTGATGGCTACTGGACGAGCATAATCAGGTAGTTCAGTACCTTCCATAATCCCCGGCTTCTCTTGAAATTGCCTTCGGACTTCATTGACCATTCCTTGAGCCGCCCGGCCAACAGCCTGCATGGTCATCGCACAAAAAACAAAGGTCGCCATGCAACCGATGAACACACCAATCAAGACACGTGGGTTCAGAACCGTGGCATCATAATAGTTAGCAAAATCTGACAGCGACGCCCGCGTGACGCTGACCAATCGATCTCCCGTTACCGCAAATCTAACGACTTTCACTGGATTATCAGTGGCTTCGATTTGCAACATTTCTGCGGGAATCGCCTCTCCCCGAGCCAATTGAGACCATGCTTCCCGGACCTGAGGGTCCCGTAACGTCGCCGGCATCACCAGATAGCCTTGAGATCCATCCTTCAATTCCAAATCCGATGCGTCTGGTTTCAAAGCCGCCGCATTTTTATAAGCGACAAATTTGTCGGAAATCTTGTAAAAAGTGTCAGGTTGGACGATCGCTGCATCCGTTTTGGCCCAACGATCAAACCCTGTGCGAACTTGTTCCACATAAGCTGCCAACAGCGCCAATGCCGTTAGTGCGGCAGAACCAATCGCGAATCCCTTGCCAGTGGCAGCCGTTGTGTTTCCCAAGCTGTCCAAGGCGTCGGTTCGCTCCCGAACCACTTTTGGCAAATTGCTCATTTCCGCGTTGCCACCAGCGTTGTCGGCAATAGGTCCATAAGCATCGGTGGCCAACGTAATACCCAGCGTGCTCAACATACCGACGGCGGCAATACCAACTCCATACAAACCAATCGTGAAATACTCAACGTCATCGAAACGAAAACCATTGGCAAACCCAAACGCCAAAATTGTCCCAATACAAACCACAGCGACTGGGAACCAAACACTTTTCATTCCGTCCGCAATCCCAGCAATGATCACCGTCGCGGGGCCCGTCAACGCCTGTTCGGCCAAACGCTGAGTCGGCAGGTATTCATCGCTCGTGACATATTCAGTCCATTTTCCAATCAGCCAACCGGCAGCTAATCCTGTCGTGATACTGGCAGCGATCATCACATGTTCTGCACCCAACATCAAATAAGTTACGCCCCAACTTAGCACCAAAACCAGCAGCATCGACGAGTCAATCCCGCGAGCGAGTACTTTCAACAACGCCTTTTGACTCGTGTCATCACTAGCCTTAACCAAAAAGATACAACCAATAGACATCGCCACGCCCAACGCAGCAATCATGATCGGCAAGAACAACGCCTGCAGCACCAATTGAT
>JBGSIY010000576.1:0-3439 GCA_041742275.1 Pirellulaceae bacterium
CAGCGACTTGCCGAGGCCCGACTGACTCAGGTCGAAAAGGGAATCGAATTGTTGGCGGGGGTTTTCGAGGATATACGATACGACCCAGCAACGTCCAATGAACCTCTGGAAGAAGTCTTGGGCAAACGACTGGTCGATGCCGCGCAGCAGGTGGACGAACAGTTGATCGGTGATGGATTGGCGGTTGCCAGCTTGCAACACAAGCTGGGAATATCGCTAGTGAACCTCGGATTTGCCAAAGAAGCGATTCCTGTTTTGCAAAAGGCGAAAGCGACAAGGCTGGCGAGTCTGGGCGAAGATCACCCTGCAACTCTCGCGGCGTCGGCGCATCTGGCGAGTGCATACAACCAGGCGGGAGAAATTGCCGAGGCGATTCCGCTTTACGAGCGCACCTACGAACTGTCGCTTAATGCCTTGGGTATTGATCACCCAGATACCATTTCGATAATGAACAATCTTGCCAACGGCTATCTTTCCGCAGGTCGCTTTCAAGAATCAATTCCGATCTTTGAAAAAGTCGTAGAACATCGAAGCGCGACGCTTGATAAAGATCATTACAACAGGCTGATAGTCATGAATAATCTGGCCGTTGCCTATGCGATAATGGGTGAACGGGAAAAGGCATTGCCTATCCTTATAGAAGTTTATGAGCTGAGACAATCTAAATTGGGAAAAGATCATGGCGATACGTTGAATAGCATGACTACCTTGGGTCAAGAATACGTTAATGCCGGCGACTTCGAAAAAGGCGTACAGTTGCTTGAAAGTGCAGTTGGATTGCGAAAATCTAAATTTGGCGAAGAACATCCCCAAACCATTAATGACAAGATTCAACTGGCATCCTGTTACTACGATAGAAGCGACTATAACAAAGGCGACGTTATTAAAGCACAATCAATTCTTGAAGAGACGATGCAACTAAGCGATAGCAAGTTGGGTAAAGATCATCCGCTCTCGCTAGACTGCGAAAATAGATTGGCCCTTTGTTATCTTGAATTAGGAAGAATCCCCGATGGAGTACAAATGCTGGAGCGGGTTTTCGAGGTCCGGAAAAGTACTCTTGGAGACAGCCACCCGAAGACGCTCTTTACGATGGGTTGTCTAGGTTTAGCTTATAAGAATTCCGGGAACTTGGAGCTAGCGATTCCGATTTTACTGAGAACCTTTGAGCAGCGTCAGGTCAAATTGGGGGAGAAGCACTTCCAAACACTCTCGGCTCAACACGATTTGGCCCTGGCACAGATTGCAGCGAAGCAGTTTGAAGCGGGACTGCCACTTTTAATACAGAACTACGAATTGAGAAAGGCAAACTTGGGAATCGATCACCCCAGTACACTGACCAGTTTGCAAAATCTGGGCATGGCATATCAGGAAAAGGGTGATTTCAAAACGGCTTTACCGCTCCTTCAACAATCGCTCGAATTGCTAAGGTCAAAAAGGGGGGAAACGAACCCCAACACAATGATGGCAATGGAAAATCTTGGCCGGTGTTACTACTCACTGGGCGATTACCAAAACGCGCTGTTTCATTACGCGATTGTTTACGAACTGTCTAGCAAAACCTTGGGGTCGGAACAGGATCACACGGTTCGGCGAATGGCCAGCCTGGGGGATGTCTACAAGATTCTGGGAAGAAACAAAGAAGCCGTTCCTTTATTAGAACATGCTCTCGAAATAACAGAAAGGCAAAAGGGGAGCGAACACCTCGACACCTACAACCGAATGGCTGACGTTGGAGGAGTTTACGCGAACCTAGGACGATTTGACGAGGCCATTCCGTTGTTGGAAAAAGCATTTGGTGCCCGAAAGATTTATCCAGACCTTGCCTGGATCTCTCGACGAATGTTGAGCACTTACGTTTCGGCTAATCAACGAGAGAAAGCGTTGGCACACGTCGAAATTATGGCCGCGGAGGCGCGGGAGTCGATGCCGCCAGACAGTGCTGCTTTGGGCGGGACATTAGTGGGGCTTGGAACAACTATCTTGAAACTAGACGAATTTCAAAAATCCGCAGAGTTGATTTCATCGGGGCTTCGCGTTTGGCAAATCAAAGACCCCGATTCATGGAATACTGCCAACATCAAATCGTACTTGGGAGCTGCACTCCTGGGCCAGGGCAAGACCGATGAAGCCACCCCAATGCTACTCGATGGATATAAAGGTCTTGTCAAACATATTGGGGAAATTCCCCAAGCGGGACGAGTCACGATTCTCTCGGAGGCATTGGATCGGCTGATCGAACTTTATACTGTTCTGGGCAAACCGGACGAAGTTGAAAAGTGGCAAGTCGAGCGGAAAAAAGTTACGACCCAAAACAAGGGCCGCACCACAAAACAGTGAGGATTAGAACTGAACTGCCAACCCTGAATCACACAAGACACTCTCCTCTTTCACTTTCACATCCAAAAAAATCTCATTTCCCGTCAACCAAGGGAAAGCTGCGCAGCCATGGAACCAATGGAACATTAGTAGCTCGCGCAAGGTCGTGATTATTCAGCACCTCAACGTGCCTGAAATCGGGTCCTTTCGACCAAAACCACGCAAAAATGATGTGTTTGGTCGCCATTTACCGGGCCTCCTTGGACATTGAATAATTTTCGCGTAACACAGAAAAGTTCTAGTATTTAGTTAGGTCTACGCCAGGTTCTTTTTAATGTCAACGCAAGGCATTACTAAGCGTTCCCACAGTCAACTGGGATCGGCCTGAGAGCGATCTCGTTTTAAGAATTGAACTGGGGAGGACAGGTGATTAGTGAGTTTAAACCTAAAACTATCGCTGTAAAAAAATCGCATTCAAACTCAGGGCGTTGGTATTGACCGTGATCTTTTTGGGCACTGTGTTTGGCGGACCACTTCTAGAAAGTTTTGGTTTCCAGGCAAACATTGAGTCCAAATCGCAACCGGGGATAGCGTAACCATCCAATGACCGAGCAACAAGTTGTTAACCTGTTTTGTAATTTGCCCCCTGCAATGAAGTCACTCATATTATCTCGCGATCCTAGCCAGAAACCGAAGTCAATCGAGCAGTTGACGATCCGTTAACAAAGAAAGTGACATGGGATACCTGTGCGGATTCGGACGGAAAAAATCGTTTTGCCAGAAGTTAAACAGTGTTTTGGACTCTTACGAAGAAAAGGATAATGTCATGCTTGCGTCAGTTTTAAAGATCGGAAAGTTGTTTGGAATCGCCGTGTTATTCGTTGCGATATTGGTCGGGGGCTTGTTTGGTTGGTTTAACTTTAAGAGTTGGAGGTCGGAGCGTTTTCAGCAGAAGTATGCCTATCTCATCCCGGTCGTTGACGAACTTTCTGAGATCGACAGCAAGGCAGCAAATCTGGGAGGGCGAAATCAATCTAAAATTGATCTAAGCCAGGTTCTGTCATCACCCAAGATCGTTGCCATCACGCTTCAAGCAAATCGGAACGATACTTTCTTGTCC
>JBGSIY010000577.1:0-2199 GCA_041742275.1 Pirellulaceae bacterium
AACTCTGCCGATTCAACGAGGCCTTGGGCCGAGACAATTCTTGATCGGCTTCCGTGACATATAGTACCAAGCGTGCCGTCGACGGTGCTGCATAAATCTCACCCTCGGGCTGTCCGCTCAGCTCCTGAGTTGACGTTCCCAAACGCGTCCCATCGGCAGAAAAAGCCGTTATCGAAATCATCCCACGCGTGCGGCCTACGCGACACATGGCCTGTAAAATTTCCGGACTGTTTTCACTACGCCATGGGTCCTGGCCGTAGGTGATCGGTAGATCATCTCCATCGGGACACGTTACCTCAACCCGATCCACGACCTGGGCTACCGCCGGATCTGCGAACTGCAATGTGATTGGCGACCAATGCCCCAATCGAATTTGACTGTTGAAACCAACAGCCACAGTAAACACCGAATCCGGGCCTGCTGCCTGTACACCCTGCGTTTGTGCCCCATGTAAGGACGCCCCATGTAAGGACGCCACATGTAAGGACGCCACAGAAGCCCCGGCCATTAACACCAAGGCCAATGCCAATGCCAAGTACGGCATGAACAGGGAACGTTTTTTACTCGTGTCTTCCGGCATAATCGCGTGGCGTGGACGATGAAAAGGAACTAAAAAACAGTCCATAAGCATAAACCAAACTCGGCCTGCCGACTACGCCTCCGCCCCCTAACGCTGGTCGAAAAGTGAGGCAGGGATGATCGTTTTGCCCAAACCAATGTCTTTTCTACTAAGTCGATCTGAATCGTTTCCTTTTCGTCAGTGACACCGCGTCCAAGATGATGGGGCAGCGGGATGCGAATCCCTCGCGCTCGGGACCCAATCAAGGCTTCTCGGAGTCCGGACACGTACAAACCAATTTTTTACATCCCGGACAACCTTCTCCATATTTAATCCGAACCGCCTCGGTCAAATCGATACCACAAACATTGGCAATGGTACACAGCCAAGCCAAAACATCAGCAAACTCCTCTAACTGGTTTTCGCGATCCCGCTCGCGAAGTGCCGAAGACAATTCTCCGACTTCCTCCATTAGCCACATAAACGTGCCCTCGACACCCCGAGCCACGTCCTTCTCATAATACATCTTGTGAATCAAGGCCTGAAAGTCCGTCAACGTGAGTTCGCTACGGCGTGGCGAGCCTACGTCCAGCGCCAGACCCAACGGGTTGTCACTCGCCGATTGAGGTGCGTTCTTTTCTAATTCTTTTGCTTTGCTCATTTCCGATTCGGCACCGGAAATCGACTCCACCTGAATCGTGACTTGCGCTTTCTCCAATGATTCAGCACTCGCGTCTGACGTCATCGTGTCGTCACCCTCTTTGGCCTTCTTGATCGGCATACCGACATTCACTCGTGAGTTAATGACTCGCACCGGATAGGAACCTGTTTTGATTCGTGGATTGTCGACCCACGTCCCATCCCGAACATCAAAACGCCATCCGTGCCAGGGACACGCCACGACGCATTGATCCAGATAGCCCGCTGTCAACGAGGCGCCCATATGAGGACAAGCGTCTTCCATTGCAAAAAACTCACCATCGATCCGAAACAAACCCACCAGGGTATCGGCGACCTCCACCAACGTCCCTTTCCCCTCAGCAAAGTCGTCAGTGCCGCCCACATCATGAAACTGAAATTCAGAATCAAATAAAGTCATCTCAAACTACCTTTTTTTGATCTTCATCGAAGTTTTGTTAGTCAACGTCGTATCGATGATGAGATCACGGTATTGTTTTTTAGTGGTGACAATGGTGGTGGCATCCGATTGGCTAAATACACCCAGCTTCAAATCAAATAAGAGCACACCGTCGCTCTGCAACCCCAACAACTCCGCGGGGGGATCTGCAATGTTCGCCCCAGCATTCGCCCCATTATCCGATTTAGGCAGGGCAGTATCGCGACGCGTCGTGACCTCAAATCGTTGAAAGGGTCGATCATCAATCGATACTTCACCAATAAATTCATAGTCAGTGATCAATGTCTGCTTGCCAAACGGACCCAACTGAGATTCCTGTTTCGTCCATCGATGTCCCGGTTGAAGTGTCTCTTCCGGAAACAAGAAGGTCGTCTGCTTGAAAACCCCCTCAAGACCTTCTTTGGTCAATAGCTGCCTCATCGGCGTTGAGCTTGACGCCAACCGCAGATATTACAGCAATGTTTCGGGCAACTTTACTTGGTTAATCTCCACTCGAGTAGAA
>JBGSIY010000578.1:0-10625 GCA_041742275.1 Pirellulaceae bacterium
TACGATTACTACGAGCCATGGCCAGATTCCTTTCTGACTGAAGTGTTTCAGTTCGTTTGTGGGGAATCTGGCTTTTTTCATAAACCGGAGATTAGCGAAACCTCAGTTTTTACGGCATAAAAATGCTTCACAGCGTAGCCTATATCTGGTCTAATGTCTGTTCGCAGATTCTCACTTGCTGGTATGCCCTCCATTGAAGTTAACTAATTCACTTGGGTCTGAATGACGCTAGCCGTTTCGCCGTCTGAAATTGCCAAAGAGTTACCACAAAAATGGGCGCGTGCAAAATTGACGTCGTGGGAAATGGATTTCGCCATGACTCCTTTTTTTTATATTGGTAAATTTGTTAACGTGGGGAATGGTTATTCGTCGCTCAGAATATGTGGAGGCGATCGACAGCTCTCTATCGTAATCAAACAAGGAAATGAGAACTCGGCGGATGTTCGGAATTCACCGCCAAAATCATCTTGGCAACCATAATTGTGCCAGTCAAAGGCGAAGCGAAGATCTCTCTGTTGTGCACGCCTGCCCGCGGATTTTTGAATGGGCTCGACCAAAATGAATTCAACGACCTACGAAGCCTTGCTTCCACTCGACGTTCATAACCAAAAATTGCAGGCCAATGTGCATCCTGCGACTTGGGTCAACCCCACAGCGGCTGGATCTTATCATTTGGTGGTGATCGGTTCCGGAACGGCGGGATTGGTCACGGCCGCAGGTGCTGCGGGTTTGGGAGCACGTGTGGCACTGATTGAGCGAGAACTAATGGGAGGCGATTGCCTGAATGTCGGTTGCGTTCCGTCCAAGGCACTTATTGCTGCCGCACGGATCGCTGCCAACGTTCGCGATGCCAATGCTTTTGGAATCCAAGTTCCCGAGGGAGCCACGACACGTTTCGCCGATGTAATGAAACGCATGCGACGTCTCAGGGCTCAAATTAGCCCCGCCGATTCAGCGCGACGATTTTCTGAACTGGGCGTCGACGTGTTTTTTGGCCAGGGTCATTTCCTCGACAACAATACCATTGGGGTAACGAGCTCGGATGGAACCAGCGAAAGACTAAAATTCAAAAAAGCTGTGGTCGCGACGGGGGCCCGCGCGGCAGCGCCTCCGATTGCCGGACTCGATTCGATCCGCTATTTGACTAACGAAAATTTGTTTTCATTGACTGAACTTCCCCGGCGTTTCGGCATCATCGGTGCCGGTCCGATTGGCGTTGAAATGGCGCAGGCGTTTGCGAGATTTGGAAGCATTGTTTATTTGTTTGAACAGTCCGCTCAAATCTTACCGCGAGAGGATCGCGATGCTGCAGACGTTCTAAAAGAACAACTTCTGCGTGATGGCGTTCAACTGGTAGTGGCGAGCGAAGACCAAACGCTCAGCCCTACTGACGACGGTGGAATTCGAATCATGGGTAACCGAAACAAGGTACCCTATGATTTTCAAGTGGATCAATTGCTGATCGCCGTGGGTCGTGCTCCCAACACGGATGGCCTGAATCTCGAAGGCGTGAATGTAAAGTTCGATCGATCAGGAGTGCTGGTGAACGATTACTTGCAAACCTCGAACAAACGAATTTTTGCCGCTGGCGACATTTGCTCCAAATATAAATTTACTCATGCAGCGGATTTCCAAGCGAGGATCGTGATTCAAAATGCTTTGTTTGCAGTGGGTCCCTTTGGCAGGAAACGGGCCAGCCAACTCGTGATACCTTGGGCGACGTACACATCCCCCGAGATCGCCCATGTCGGCATGTACCCATCGGAGGCAGATTCTGCGGGGATCGAAATCGATACTTTTACCCAGCCGATGGGACATATCGATAGGGCTATTTTGGAAGACACTGCGGAAGGCTTCGTGAAAATTCACACCCGCAAAGGAACCGATCGAATTATTGGCGCGACGATCGTTGCCCAACATGCCGGTGAATTGATTTCCGAGGTCTGCTTGGCCATGAACAATCGGGTTGGTTTGTCCAAAATCAGTGCTGTGATTCACCCCTATCCCACGCAGGCGGAAGCGATTCGTAAAGTCGGGGATCAGTTTAACAGGACAAGACTCACGCCGATTAGTCAGAAAATACTTGGTTGGTTGATGCGATGGAACGTAGGGAGCTAGAGCGATATGTCAAAGCATGCAGCCAGGGAATCAATGATAACTTGTTGATTGACGCCTTGTTGTGCCCCAGCCGAACCTGAGTTTAAAATAGAAGCTGACTGATTTTGAGAAAATCCTAGGAAAGTGAAATCGGTCGGTAATCAGATTGTCGCCCCGCTCGATCCATTGAGTTGTTGAACAGAATCGACGGCATCTTCGGATGAGTTAGCCGAAAATGGTTGATGGCGGCCAAGTCTTAACTTTTTTTCTGTGAATAAATTGAAAACTCATATTACCACGCAGAAAACAAAGGGCCGGGCGGTTAGGAGACACGATATCCCCAATCGGTTTCCGCGTTTGCGTGGGCGTCGTTTTTCGCCTGCCGAGATGTTGATCATTTCCTTCTTTGTTTTGGTTGTCCTCGGCACCCTATCTTTAAAGTTTATCCCTGGTTTATATGTTGAAGAGGGATTGAATTGGCACGACTCGGTTTTTATGTCGACCAGTGCTGTTTGCGTGACGGGTTTGGTCGTTGTTGATACGGGTACTTATTTTACGTTTGCCGGCCAGTTGGTTTTATTGATCTTGATTCAACTGGGTGGCTTGGGAATGTTGGTTCTCACTAGCGCCGTGATTACCGCCTTGGGAGGACGCCCCTCGATACGTTCGGAAGCGGTAGCGGCCGGGTCGCGTTCCATGATGTCTCATATCGGTGCGCGCGACCTGATTTTGGGGGTCATGCGATTTACATTTTTATTTGAAGGCCTGGGGGCTTTGGCCTTGTATGGCTTATGGGCACCTCAATTGGGTGTTGTGGAGGCGATTTGGCCGGCGATTTTTCATTCGGTGAGTTCGTTTTGCAATGCAGGTTTTTCCACCAATACAACTTCGTTGATGGAGTTTCAGCAATCCCCCGGAACACTCGTAGTGGTGTCTATTTTGATTGTTGCCGGTGGAATCGGTTTTGTGACAATGGAGGAAGTTTATCGGTTGATAAAAATTCGTCGAAAGGCGAACCGTCGATTTTCACTTCATAGCAAACTTGTATTGGCGACCTCTGCCATATTGATTGTCGCAGGGTGGATTTTGTTTGCCTGTTTTGAATGGAACGGTGTCCTGGCCGACCTGGAGATAGAGGATAAATTAGCTAATGCTTTTTTTATGAGTATTACGCCTCGGACTGCGGGGTTCAATTCAATTGACTATTCCCAAACAGCCAACAGCACAAATTTTTTAACGATAATTTTGATGATGATAGGTGGGTCCCCTGGCTCGACGGCAGGGGGGATGAAGACCACCACGTTTGCCTTACTCGGGCTGTTGGCGTGGTCGCGTTTGCGATCGAATCCCACCGTTATTTTCGCCCATCGCTCGATCCCTGATGAGACCATCCAACGTGCCATTGGATTGTTTGTGATTGCTAATGGTATCGTCGTTGCTGGGGTATTTTTCTTGTGCTCGATCGCTGATGCCGTTGGCTCCGAGCAAGAGTTTTTGGTTTGGTTGTTCGAAACGGTAAGTGCCGTCAATACCGTTGGACTATCGATGGGTGTGACTCCCGAATTATCGGTTCCAGCTCGGTGGATGGTAACGGCGTTGATGTTTATTGGACGTATTGGGCCGTTGGCGATCGCGTCTGCATTGATCGTGCGGTTATCCCGAGGGGGTGATTTCCGCCTCGCTTATGAAGATGTGAATGTGGGTTAATACGACTCTACATACGAGAATGAAAGATGAAAATGAAACGATTTGTCATAGTCGGCTTGGGGAATTTTGGTTTTACCGTTGCCAAGTCGTTGGCGGATATCGGCCATGATGTAATCGCAGTTGACTTGGACGGAACCGTCATTGACCGCTTGGCGACGTATGTCTCGCATGCCGCGATGGGTGATGCCACCGATATCGAAACGTTAAAACGAATCGGTGCCGAAAAAGCAGATGCGGCGGTGGTTTCGACGGGGGATGACATTACCTCCAGTATCTTGGCCACCATGGCATTGCAAGATTTAAAAGTGAAAGAGGTATATGCCAAAGTCATTTCCAAGGATCACGCGCGGGTAATGCACCGGTTAGGCGTGAAAGATACGGTGTTTCCGGAAAGGGATTCAGCCATTGGACTTTCAGCTAGGATAAGTGGTACCGCGTTATTGAATTTTGTCCGTTTGGGTAAAGGCTTCAGTATTCAAGAAATGGGCGTGCCGATGAGTTGGAATGGTCGCACGATTCGACAATTGGGTCTGCGGCAAAACTATGAAATTACCATTGTGGCCATTCATGAAATGCTCACGGACCGTATCATCCCGAATCCCGACCCCGATTATGTACTCAAAGATTCCGACGCCTTGATGGTTGCTGGCGAAGATGCAGCGTTGGCTCGTGCCGCCAAAGCAAACTGAGATTTGGGTTACCAATGGAAAACGGTTATCGGTAGCTCAAAGCCATCCAAAGTTTTTTTTGTTTGTTGAATGGAAGAGTCCGTCTCCCATTTTTTCTTTAATAATGGCCTTGTCTGCGTTTTGGATAATTTGTGGTTATATGAAACCAAAACGTGGATCGTGGCGAATCCACTTTGAGCCTCCGGATTCACATTAATAAAATCGCGTGTTCCATGTTAATAGTCCATGTTAATAGTCCCGTAACCACGAACGCCATAAAAGTCAGGTTCGGGTTGGGTTGGGTACAGTGGTCCCATCATAGGGCTGACCACTTGCCTGGAATTAGAAAGTTAGCGTCATCCCCGAAACGATGTACCAGCGTCCCTGATTTTTGCGTTCAAGAGTTACATAACGGGGACGCACCGATTGAATGCCTTGCTCCGTAAATAGAGCGACGCTGACAACCACCCGTTCGTTCATGGCTCTCGCCGGACTCCGATTCACGCCATCGCCGAAAAAGTCTTCTAGATCTTGGTTGACATTTCCCTGTGTTGTTTTAATTTCACTCACGTGTGTGGGCATGGCATGGCAATGATAATTTTCTAGACCCTTTTGCTGAACATCCCAATTATATTTCAATGATTGTATTTGTCCGGGGTGAGATCTCAGGCTTGGTTCGATACACTCTAAGTGCAGATCCCAATTTTTTTCTTTTAACGCGACAATGAATATTTCAATCAAGTCCGCGGGTTCGACTTGTTCAGGGATGTTCACCACGGAATATTGTCGGAGTTGGGACAACAGTTCTTCGCCGATGAATCGAGCGCTGTTTTGGGAATCGGTGTCCAGCATAGCAGTCACGCAACCGGGGATATGAATGGCTGTCGGGCGAACTCGCCATCCGATTGAAGGTGTCCCGGCGCGTTCGTTTGTACATTGAGGGGCCAGCATGGCAGGGCCCTCGATTACGCCGGCAATAGTCCATTGTGATGAAATCTGATTTTTGATTTGATCTCGATAACGTTGAATTGCCGCGTACAACTGGTTGTATTCAGGGCAACTGCCATCAATAAAATAATAGCCTTGGGCTTCATCACCTGCCGCCAGCCAATTCCCACCCAATTGAACAAACAAGGCTGATTCCCAATCCACCTGGGGCAAGATCACCGATTTGTTCACGACAGAATCCAAATTGATGTCCGGCGAAATTTGAACGGGGAAGGGCTGAGGGATAAATTCGTTGCTGCGACTCAGCGTATCGGCCATTTCGTTCCAGCTGCGATCAGCCTGCTCGCCGATGGCTTGCACCAAATCTCCTTGCTTGCGCCGATAAGCGACCATTTCTTCCGTTATTTCCAAACGGTTTCCTTTGGCACGATTGTAAAAACCTTTTGCCTCCTCGACCAACTGGATGACATCTGGGTTTTCAGGGTCCTTTTGTGATATCTCCTTGACCAAATCAAAAGCTTTGAGGTCGTATTGACTTAGTTCGATGGGCAATCCACTAGCGTCCTTTAACTTTTGTTCGACTTTTGATAGCTCGTAGCGAACGCGAGTAACTTCCGCACGTGTAACGCTTTGGGCAAAGGCATCGAGGGCCCCAAAGAGGGAAAGGGCGAGGGCGATTAGCAATTGATTGATAGTCATCATAGGAATTGACATGGGTTTGATTTTGTTTTTGGCTGGGTAAATAATCCGTGTTTTATTTTTTGGCCTCGGCCAGTGCTGATTGAATGAGAGCGAGCCTAATTTCGTGTTGTTCTTCTCTGCGTTGAATCGCAGCCGCGCGGTCCTGTTTTAGTTCTGTGAGTTCCCGATCAGTTGCTTTTTTTTCTAGCTCGATCTCCTCTCGAATTTCTTCGATCTCGTTTTGTGTTGTGGAGTATTCGAATGAATCTTTAGCCATTTTCGTTTGTTGTTCGACCCTTTTGTTCAGGCGATGTTCCAGGCGTTGGGTTTCCTTGAGACTATTGTCTCGAGCAACGGATTCTTGAGAGTCAAAAGTGATTTTTATTTTATCAAGGTCTTCTTTTAAAGCTTGGATTTCTTCTCCTCGCTGCAGTGCAAGTTTTGAAGCGGTGTCCTTGGCAAATAGACTTGCCGACGCTTTGACAGCCACTCCCACCCGTTCAAAAATCACCTCGACGGCCTCGTCTGCTTTTAAACCGATGGAGGGAAAGGGGATTCCTCCAAAAGCTGCTGCAGGGACCATTTTGATCATCTCAGTCATCGTGCCGCCCACCACATCAAAAGCAAAATCATCAAAGTCGCGGCTCAATGGGCGATAGACATCCACCCAAGAATCTAGGGCCTGTTGGTATTCCTCAAGCCGTTGCTTGACAAGCTTTTCTACTTTTTCCTCGATCGAGTCGATCGCATCATCTTCGGCTGGTACCATGTCTAGACTGATCAGTCGTTCCAGTTGGCGGCGACTCGCTCGGACATTTTGTGTGATTGCTTCGTGATATCTTAAGCGTTCACCCCGAGAGTGGACAAAAATGGAGTGGTATAACCTGTGTGAGGACTGAGATGCGTTTTTGCACAATGTGATTTTCGTTAACAGGCTATCGACGCCTTGAAGAAAATCGTCGAACACGCCCGGGAACTCCCCAACGTCTTTGCCTAAGGTTAGTTGTGCCAGGCGTTCAACATCATTGAATTTTCGCATGACATCTTGGAAGTTCTTCTTTGATTCATCGGCATAATTCTTAAGTCGTTTCTTCCATTCTTGTTCGTCACGGACAGCCTGCAAAGTCTCTTTCGCGCAGTCCTGCAACTTGAATTCGATTAATTCATTCAGATGAGCCATTTCGCCGCCGATCGAATGCATGGCTTGCCAATTCCGCCTTTCTTTTTCAACCAACGTGGCCAGAATGGGTAGTGACGTATCGATTCGATCCAATGCGCTCTGGGCATGATCGCATTGACGATGCCATTGAGATCGCGAATTCCGTTTGGCAGCAGTGATAATTTTTATGAGTTCCGCGTGTATTGATTTCAACTCGCGCTCGTAATCCCTGATTTGTCGGACGGTGTCAGCACCGCCTTGACCCCAAGCGATTTGTACGGAGTTGAGGCTGAAAAGAAGAATGATCGAAAGGCTCAGCAAGGCCAGGCCTAAAGAGGTAGAGAAACGATTCCCGGCAATGGCGCGGGTGTTTTGGGTGTCATTCAGTTGGGAGTGTTCCATTTGATTTCGCCGTGATCAGATGCCAATTGATGAAAGAATGGGGTTTACCCAAGTCGTTTTTTGATGGGTAGGGATCCATCGTCGATTGCCGTATCTCTCCATTCAACCCGTTCCACTTAAACAGGACGAGCCGCGTAAGCCGCGGATAGCGATACAAAATACTAGAATCCAGACAGCCTTTGGATTAGCCGCATTCGCAAAAAGTTATTGGACTTTTTCGCGAGTTGCATGAAAAATGGCCGTGGACGGTCGGATCGGCGTCCTCGTTTGCGGACTTGGAAGACCCGTTGGTAGGCTGACTTGAACATTCGCAGATGGCCCGAAGGCAAGTCGCCAAGAAGGTAAGAAAAGGGACGGAAGATCGTTGGGGTCAATTGCTTCCGATTTTTTTCGGCGCTCAGTTAAGAGGGGGCGAAGGCCGCAATCGTAAAATGATGCGGGATTTCTGAAAGAGATCATCTTCGAATGATAAATTGAAGGTTACTCATTCGTCGAGATTTGAAACGTTGTTGTTTTTCCGTCAAAATTAAGGTTCAGGCGAACGGGGCGAGGCGTTTCTTCATCGGAACCCGTTGGATTCAGAAATGAGATTTTTAATGACCCCGGGCGTGGGATGGAGGCTGAGGCCAAATGTTCTGGGCGAAATTCCCTGAGCAACGGATGGTTGGTTCGAAGGAATTCGTTTGCCTCGGCAACCCACTTCTCCAACTTTTCGGGGCCTCCAACTAGGGCTAAGGCGTGCACGATTCTGAGTTTTGCCTCGAGTGCCTTGAGTTTGGGTAACGCTTCGACCTCGTGCATTTGGGACGCAACGTATGACAATGCATACACGGCAATACGATGTTCTCCATCTTCCGTTCGCAGACTGATTTCCGTAGTGGGAGCGTCTGCGATCAAGATTCGTTTGTTGGTTGCCTTGATGTCCGCCGCGATAGACTGGGTGTTCATTTCGAGAAATCCTAGGGCATGGATTTCGTCAAGCAATTTTTTTAAGTCAGCCGGTGGCAACTGACAGGAGTGCGATTGTTGGCCGGGGGTGTTGAGACCGGTAATAACTCGACCATCGTCGAAAATTCTTACGAAGGGAGTTGGAGTGAAATTGGGAGGGTTGGGAGCCCGAAAACCACCCGTAAATTCCATTGCCAGCAGTGGCGTTTCACCATCAACAACTTGTGGGTCTTGGTTCAATTTCGAGGCCCCCGAGAAAAGAAAATCGCTACCGCTAAAGATCAGCAAGAGAGCCAGAGACCATAACTTTATCGAACAGGGCCAAATCTGATTGTTCTCAAATGTCCGTTCTGTGCACGGTGTTTTGTTCAACGCGGCCCTTTTCATGGTGTCAACCCATTTCAAACTCATGGCTTTATTGTCCATCACAAAAAAGAAAAGGTGTCGAAAAACTCCCCCGGTTGCTCGTCTTTCGCTGCCAGTCTTGAGCGGCCATTTCGACCATTGTATATCGTCAATCCAATGAATTGTTGGCAAGCATCGCCGCCAGGGCAAGTTACTTCCGGAACAATTTACGAACTTCGTAGCCTTCGAAGCTGGTTTGGTCTACCAAATCAAAGCTTCCGTCGTCCCAGTCCTTAAACACTAGGTCACCAGACAAGGGTTCCTTTAAAACAATAACATCCAGAACGGCAGCATGAGGCAAAAAAAGGCGAAACATACTGGCTCCACCGATAATTGCCAGTTCGTTTGAGGAACTTTCATACTTGGAAACGAGTTCGGAATGGTTGAGAACCACCTTTAACTTCTTGTAGCAACTTGGGGGTTGGTAGCTGGCATTTTGACTTAGCACAAATCCTTTTTGCGATTCTGGGACCAGATGCCCCAGGCTTTTTCGGCCAATGGCGATTAAATCCGATACGCTGTAAAGGCGTGGTAGTCGTTTTGCCAAATCGGCGGGAACTCCCTCCATCCAAGACGGGTTCCCCTCATCACTCGAGCGTCCAACCGTACCCTCTGGGTCAGTTACGACAACAAGTTTTATCACGATTGACTCCTGTCGTTTTTTACAACTATCAAAAAAATCCCCGGCTCTTCCATTGCTTGTGAGGGTATCCGATGGGTCCCGCTAAAGCGAAGGCGACTTTCGAAAATAGATCGCCAGCCGTGTTAGGTTTACCGTTGCATTTTAGCGAAACAAAATTAATTTTTGTTTTGCCTCACCTCAATCAGACGCCGTTTGGTTCATGCGATAACCAGATCACGATTTTATACAATTTTTGAAGTGCTCGCAGTTGTCCACCGGGAGATGAGCAAAATTTTTTGATGCCTGGAAGTCAAGATCGCCAAATCTTTAAAACGGTACCAAAATCTACAGGCAAAAAATCAAGGCCCCATGCTTAACTCCGCCCAGACTAAATTTGCAGGGTTTTCGAAGTGGCATGGCGAATTCCGCTTGTAGTTCCCCGGTATTGTCGTGTACCCCGGTCTGTCTCAATACACGCTTGTCGCCCCGTTTGTATTACTGCCTTGTTCGTTTTGCCCAGGACCGGGGGTGGGCGGGTTAATAGCTTTGAGAATCCGAGCCTTGTTTGGCGACGATGGCTTCCGAGGCGCTGGTGCCCAGTCGAGTGACACCCAGTTGCATTAGTTTTTCCGCTTGCTCGAAGTCGCGAATGCCGCCGGATGCTTTGACGCCTACCTGGGGCGAGCACGCTTTTCTCATGAGGGTGATATCGTGAAGGGTGGCACCTGTATAATTGTAATCGCCGTTGGGTTGCTTTACGAAGCCGAAGCCAGTGGAAGTCTTCACAAAATCGGCCCCGGCTTTTTCGCAGATTTCGCAAAGTTTCTTTTTCATTTCGTCCCGCGTAACGTAATCGGTTTCGAAGATCACCTTAACCAAAACTTCATGCTCATGGGCCAATTGAACGACTGCTGAAATGTCGGCGGCAACGTAATCCCAGTCCATTTGAACGACTTTGCCGATATTCACCACCATATCCAATTCGCGG
>JBGSIY010000579.1:0-3318 GCA_041742275.1 Pirellulaceae bacterium
GACCTGTTGAAGGACACGTTGATTGTTTGGACCGGAGAATTTGGTCGCACTCCCTATGCCGAAGGTCAAGAAGGACGCGATCACAATACGAAAGCCTTTTCCATGTGGATGGCTGGAGGCGGCGTGAAGCCAGGAATCACCTATGGACGTAGCGACGACTATGGTTACGAAGCCGTTGAGAACCCAGTGCAGATCGCAGACCTGCACGCAACCATGCTGGCCATTCTGGGGTTAGACCACGAATCACTCACCTATCGCCACGCCGGCCGTGATTTCCGACTGACTGATGTGAAGGGTAATGTCATCAACGATATTATGACATGAGATGTCGATCTCCAGCGACAGAATTTGACTCATTAACAAGCCCCGAGTTGCGAACGTGGGTCGAACCTTCCGTGCGATACTGGATCGGTTCGTTGCGGGGCCATTGAAGAGATTTGTCTCCGCGGCATTCGTCTTTGTATCGCAGCCGATCGTAAACTTAATGACGACCTGAACCCCATCACGGAGCAAGACGAACCTATTCTGGGCAATCTCGGAGTCCTTCACCCGAACCAATTGATTCCGTTTATGACAAGCCACTAGCTGTGTCCGATGGCTCCAAAATATTCTAGCAATATCGATCCAATGTTTACCGCGTTTGCTACTCAGGACGAACCGTCCCAGAAAGGTTTGGTAAGATTCGATTGTCGGTAACCTTACTACTTTATTTTTTGAATGCGGCTTGTTCTACTTTTCCAACGAGTGGGCTTCATCGCCTGTAAATACGTCGTCGAACGCTTGGACGTACTTTGTGTCCTGGTCACGCTGCAGGATCGTGCAGGGCAGGTTCTCGTCCTGCAGGAACATATCGAAGTTGCGGGCCTGCTGAGTCGTCCACTCGCCCGTTGGGTTTGCCGTGCATCGAGAGACCCAGATCCGCCTCGAGCCGAAATGGATGAAGACCAGGAAATACAAATCGACCATCCCCCTTAATTGTCCATTTCCGCTTGCATGCAAATTCGCATTACCACATGGTGTCGGCGAGCCGTTTGGGTAACTTACTCCTAAGGATTTGATTCTCCGCTTCGTGGTAGGTGCCTTGGCGGGCCAGCTCCTGGCGAGACAGCGAAGCGAGCAGTGTCAAAAGCGGGTGAATGAAGGCTGCCATCGGAGTGGCGAGGTTTTTGTACTCCGCTCAGCCGATGAGCCTACGCAAAGATTCGAACCCAGCTAGCCCAGATTAGGTTTGCCGTCCGCCATGGGTCGATTGAGTCGAATATCAACAGAAGAAACCGGCAAACTCACTGCCAGCGTTCACGTTGTCTCTAGCTGTTAACCGAAGCTTGGTTTTGCTTTTCGAAGGGACGAAAAACCTCTAGCCAGCATTTTTCTGTTTACCAACGCCCGGAACCTTTCGTGATCGTCTAGTTTGCTAAGTCGCCCCATCGAAGCAAACTCGAAAAGACGGAAACCCTTGCCTAAAAGGCATTTTTTAAAAGAATCGCTCAGAGATTCTTTGCTGAGAGCGTTCGCTACGGGGACCCTTGTCCTGCATTCGAACAAGTAAATATACGCTTACGGCTTGAGACTATCTCATGATCATTCGCTAGGTGCGGAACCCATTCCGGGTGCAATAGAAACGAGTCTCGAAGGGATACCGTTCCAGTTGACCCATGCAGCCAGTCATAACGCCGGTCGATTTCTATCACTGGGGCGGACTAGTGGCGTTTATTCTGAAATCTTCGAAAGGAACTACCTGATTGTCTTCAAACGGACTGACGGCCCTCGATTCGGTCCCATTCCCGCACGGCACCGCCAAAAGCCCGCGTTTTCTCTGATTTGCGGGGGGCATTGTCCCGATCGTGCCGGACTTCATCCATCGTCTCCGTAGCGGCAACGATTACCTACCCGGACTGTTCTTCCATAATTACCAGTTTTTGCTGTTCAACTGCTAGTGGTCCGATATAAGATGTAGTAACCTCGACATCGAACGGAATAGCAGAAATCAGCTGAAAATTGGCCAACAAGAGTGGGGCAATGTCAAACAAAAATACCGCGTCCAATATAAACGCAGGATTCATCGGCATATTAATCAAAGCCGGTATTATCAGTGATGACCAAGTCATCGATGCTGAAAACCTGGCCAAACAAACAAGCACGCCGTTACAGCAAGCCCTGATAAAATTGGGCTATGCCACCGAAATGGAAGTGATGAAGGCCCAGGCCAAATTTCATCGAATCCATTTTGTCGATTTGGATTCGATCACCATCTCCGAAAGGGTCATCGAACTGATGCCCGAATCGGTTGCCCGGGAAAACGTGGTTCTCCCGCTGGCAATCGAGGATAATCGGCTGACCGTCGCTATGAGCAACCCGGCCGATATCGAAATTATGGATAAACTGCGGTTTATTCTCAACCGAGATATCTCCGTCGCACTCGCCACTCGCTCGAAAATCCTCGAGTATATCAACCAGTTATATGGCCAAGTCGAAGGTGAATCGGCTGACTCGATCTTGCAAGAATTCACCGATACTGCCATCGATTTCACCGAAACCGAGGACGAAACCGGGGCCTCCAAGGCCGATACGGTGGACGAATCGAGTGCCCCTATCGTGCGTTTGGTGCAACTGATGATCACCGAAGCCGTGCAACTCAGGGCCTCGGACATCCATATTGAGCCCTTCGAGGACCGAGTCCGCATCCGTTATCGAATTGACGGCATCTTGCACGAGCGGGATACACTCCCCCGCCGACAACACGGAGCCATCGTTTCCCGAGTCAAAATTTTGGCCCGAATCGATATTTCCGAACGCCGACGCCCCCAAGACGGACGGATCAAAGTCTCGGTCGGCGAAAAAGAGCTCGATTTGCGGGTCAGCATTATTCCCACGAACCACGGCCAGTCCGTGGTCATGCGGTTGCTCGATAAAGACAACATCCGGGTCAGCGTCAGACAATTGGGCTTCTCCGAAAAAACGTTCAAAACCTTCAACAACCTCATCCGGCGCCCCAACGGAATTATCCTAGTAACCGGTCCCACCGGTTCGGGAAAGACGACGACCTTGTACGCCGCCCTCAATTCCCTCAATCGCCCAGACCGTAAAATCATCACCGCCGAAGACCCTGTCGAATACTACCTGCCGGGAATCAACCAGGTCGAGGTGAAACACAACATCGGACTCGACTTCGCTCGCATCATTCGCTCCATGCTACGCCAAGCACCCAATATTATTCTGGTCGGGGAAATGCGGGATGCCGAGACCGTTTCGATGGGAATTCAGGCTAGTTTAACTGGACACTTAGTATTCAGTACACTGCATACGAACGATGCGCCC
>JBGSIY010000580.1:0-6761 GCA_041742275.1 Pirellulaceae bacterium
GAGGACTTTGATTCCTCGGCCGCAAAGTCCGCGAGCCCATTCCCTGATGCAGGCGTTACAACCCGAACGGATTTCGATAATTTTGTTTCCCGTGGGGTGTATTTCCTCTTTTTTTAATTCAACTCGGATCTAAATTTCACCATTCGTTGCGCCCGCCACCGTCGTGCGTCTTCGGATTGAATAGTAATAGGGAACGAAAGCTATTTTTAGACTTAAAACGCGGTTGGGGTTTAACCATTGAGAGGTTCAAACGCAAGCATACGCTTGAAAACCAATGCACCATAAAAAGTTATGAAGGCGACTTCTTTTTTTAGCCTAGTTCTTGGGAAGTTGATCGAAACGGTTCGTCAGAACGTCTGTTTTAGTGACGAGCGTATTGTTCAAAATAATTTGGTATCGGGAGTAGTGGTTTAAATGAAACGTTACAAAATTTTGACCCTGATCGGGCTGTTAACGATTGCTCAATTCAGCTGGGGCGTCGCCTCGGCAGAAGCGGGACCACTGCTGGACTGGTTACGAGGCATACGGAACCGCTGTTCCCTGAAGGGCCAGCAGCCAACCTATCCGATGGCTGGAAATGTCGCCTCGAATTGCGGTTTGCAACCGGGTCAATGCCAAGTCAACTGTCAACAGACATGTTCTCGAACTGTCGTCAATTATGTGCCCTACACGGCCTACCGAACTTCATGGGAAAAAGTTCCTGTGACACAGTACCGCCCCGTTACGTCATCGGATCCCGCAACGGGATGCACCGTAACCTGCATGAAGCCGTGTACCTCGTACACGTGGTCTCAAAAACAAACACCTTACACGACCTATCGTCCGGTTTACCGCCAAGAGACTTACAAGGTTCCTGTTTCTTACATCACTCAAGATTGCAACACCTGCAATGTCCCGCAGACCTCTGTTTCTACCAACGCGATTTACGCTCCCAACAATGCGTGTTCGACCTGCAATATTGCGCCGTCTAATCCCATTTATGGAAGCGAACTGCCGCCCGTCGTTGGGCCGTCGGCAACCATGATGGCCCCCAACGGAACTCTGGGAACGACAGGGAGCTATACCACGGTTCCCAGTGGTTCGTATTTGAATCCGATTGGGCCGTCGAGTGGGAGTCCCACGCCTGCCGATATTCCACCCTCGTTGGAGGGGATCAATCCTCAACTATTGAACCGCCCGATTATTGAGGGCATTCATTCATCATCCTGGAACACTCAGTCGGCTCCACCCACATACTTCCAATCTACGCAAGCAGCCCCGGTTCGCGACGATTGGAATTACAGTCCTGTGCGATTGGCGAGTTACACTGAGGAGGCGTCCCAAACGACCACTGTAAACGGCCGTTCAGGAACAGTCACCGAGAGCAAGCCCGAGCGTCGCGAATTTCAAGGTTCGTTTCTGCCCAGTCCAGCCAAAATCCAACCTACTCAGCCCGAACGACAAAATTCCGATTGGTCCACGAAGACTTGGTAGGGATAAAAATTTGGTAGGGAGTGAGCGAGCCCTGACGTTCGCAACAGAACGAATACAATATTAAGACTGCGAGTGTCAGAGGACGCTCGCAGTTTTTCTTTTGGAGGTAGAAAATGGGCAAATGCTTTTTCTAAGCCTGCCAATTTCTGCTAGAGTTTTAGATATTGTATCGGGTCGTGTCGTGTCGAATACCTAGCCTGCGTTTGACGAATGCCTGCAAATTTAACTCAGCAATATCACCGGGCCGAACGCGAATATCGTGAGGCGGTCACGTCAACCGAGGAACTCGCTTGCCTTCAAACGATGTTGGTCGAACTGCCCAAACATAAGGGAACCGACAAACTGCAAGCTGACTTGAAAGCCAAGATCAGTCGACTGAAAGACGAGATCTTACGGCAACAAAGTTCGCCATCCCGAGCGGCAGCCCTACGAATCCCCAAACAGGGAGCGGGTCGAGCCATCCTGATCGGCGGCCCGAATTCAGGCAAAAGCAAATTGCTGTCGATCCTCACCCGCGCCACGCCGCATGTGGCCGAGTATCCCTTCACCACTCGGGAGCCATTACCGGGGATGATGCCCTGGCAAGACGTTTATGTTCAACTGATTGATACTCCGGCAATTACCAACGATGTCTTCGATCCCGTGACTCAAGGCCTTGTGCGCGGGGCGGATCTGGTTTTGTTTCTGTTGGATTTGGGGAGCGACGACGGGGGGGAAGAGTTTCGGGACGTACTCCGACAGTTTCAACGGTCCAAGACTCGCTTAGGAGCATCGACCCGAATCGATCCACTGGACATCGGAGTAACTTATACCAACACGTTGATCGTTCCCAATAAAATCGATTTATCCGAGTCCGCGGATCGAATGTTGTTTTTTGAAGAGTTAATCGAAGTTGATTTGCCTCGCTGGCCCATTTCTTGTAACTCGCTTGCGGGCGTCGAAACGTTGCGAGATGAAATTTACAAGGCCACACATGCGATCAGGATTTATACAAAGTCGCCGGCGAGAAAAGACGCGGACATGGAAAAGCCGTTTACGTTGAAAGCCGGAAGCACGTTAGTCGAACTTGCCGAATTGATCCATGAAGATTTGGCTATAAATCTCAAAGGGGGCCGGATTTGGGGTTCGGTCACCCATCCAGGCACGGCCGTGAAACCCGATTATGTTTTACAAGATGGCGACATTGTGGAGATCCATACATCCTGAACTCACTGGGTTGTTGGTGGCTGACATGTTTATAGCCGCCCTGTTGATTCGCGCGGCTTTTGCTGGCCACTGCTTGACTTCCGATGTCCCGCGCTGATGGTTTTGCCGAACGATCGCGGCAACTATTTTAAATGGCCCTTCTGATCGACAAGTACTCTTCCGGCATCTATTGTTTACGGATTTGTGGTTGTGAAAATTTGGTAGGCGTCACCCGCAATGGCACGTGACTCTTGTCGGGGTGTTATGGTTTCAGTTTTCTTCAAGTTCTTCTTTCAGGCGAGTGACGACCATCTGCGGTGACAAGGCCCGTTGAGGGATGTCGGTCGTATCGATCCCCAAGTATTCAGCCAACTTCAACGCCAGGTCCAGATCGCGACATCCCCCGAATTGATTGACCAATCTCCCTTGATAAAAAATCATCTGGTTCTCGCGCGCGAATCCCGATTCATAGGCCTCCTGCAGTTCTTCAATCCAGGCATCAGGTATTCCAGACTGGCGGCAGGTGTCGTACGACCAAATTTCATTGCCAGTGCATTCCAACAATAATTTTTCGGCCAACAAGCGATTGAAGACAAACACGATTACGGGACTCCACCAAAGCCCATGAGGCTGGAACGAAAACATCACTCAGGTTTAATCGTCGTTGAGAATTGAGCGAAATTCAGCCATCTCCACCGAGCTGCCGACGACCAAACTGGTTCGTTGGTGAATTGAATCGGGTTGCAAGTCGAGGATACGCGTGCTGCCGTTTAGGGCAACGCCTCCCGCTTGTTCGGCTATGAACGCAATAGGATTAGCTTCATACAGCAGCCGCAGTTTGCCTTGGGGATGCGATGACGTCGGAGGGTACAGAAACACACCACCCTTGAGCAAGGTACGATGGAAATCGGCCACCATTGAACCGATGTAACGAGACGAATATTGGCGATTCAATTCTCCCAGGCGCAAGCGTTCGATAAATCGATTGTAGGTCACCGGAAACGAATCGCGGTAGGCTTCGTTGACCGAATAATAGTTGCCTTGACGGGGCATTTGAATATTAGGATGACTGAGTACGTAGGCCCCAATCGACGGATCTAACGTAAACCCGTGAGCCCCATTGCCTACGGTATAAACCATGATGGTTGAGGAACCATAGACGACATATCCCGCGGCGATCTGGTTACGTCCCGGCTGCAAAACCCATTTTTCTGGTGATTCTAAATTAAGACCCTCGGGGCGGCGAAAGATTGAAAAGGTCGTTCCGACACTCACATTGACGTCGATATTAGAACTGCCATCCAGGGGGTCGAACACCACCGCATACTTGGCTCCTGCCGAATGATGCGGCATGACAATCGCATGTTCATTTTCTTCTGATGCCAAGATTCCCACACTGTCTCGCGAGCTGAGGCTATGGACCAATACTTCATTAGCGTAAACATCGAGCCGCTGCTGGACTTCGCCTTGAATATTCTCCACGCCATCCGCACCGAGAATATCGCTTAGCCCCGCCCGGCGGACTTTCGACTGAATTCGCTTGGTTGCCAAAGTAATCGCCGACAACAGAAACGAAAATTCCCCGCTGGCCCCGGGGAATTTCTGTTGTTCTTGGAGTATATGTTGCTGGACCGTGACCAATGGAATTGACATATTTAACAGCCCTAATGAAACAACGTGATATATTGTGTTTTGACTCTGAGTTTGATTTTGACAGGAGGCATGTCTTTCATTGCCAGCGAGAGACAACCGACTCAAAGCTCCTCTAATTCTACAGAACGAACGACCCGCGATCGATCCCCGTAGGCGACTAACTTCTATCAAACCGGGCATACGATTTCCGACCCACGACCAACAGCCAGTTTAAACCAAGGTGACTTCGAGCTGAAGCCAATTGAATTGTTGTTTTTCTAATACTGCACTCGGGCAATCCGCTCAGATACTCAGACCAGTTCAGAGAAACCGGATCGATCGACTCTGACAACTCGGAGTCGTTTCAGAGACGGCGCGAGGTTGTGAAAGAATCCATCAACCAATTCGGATCGAAACCAGTTTGCCGTTTTTTCGGCCGGCGTGGGGAAACGCGACTTTAGTAAAATCAATTGTTCGGCTTCCAATTCAATCGCCAGTGCCGCCGCGATCGAGTCACTGGTTGTGTTCCAGTTTCGTGGCAATTGTTGATTCAACTGAGACCACAGACCGCAATCAAAATAGCCCCGACGTGGGTGGTGGCGTTCGTGTCGCCATGCTGCTGGCGAGTGAAAAACAGAAAGGGGCCAGATTCCATTGCTGACGACAGTATTGATGCTCATGCACTCAATTGCCATAAAATGTAGTCTCTCGTCGCAAGAATCGTGGTGTTCTCCCCACAGCCGTACTCCGTCGGCCAGCCAGCCTCCTCCCAAGACAACCAGGAATTCTTCAATTCCCACTTGCTCACACCATTCGGCAGTCCGACGTTCGATGTCTTCATGACACAAAAGACTTCCGCCAATTTTGATCACGGCCATTCGCGTCATCTTTCGAAATCCGTTTCGAGTAAGTGCCATAACGCGACGGCAGCCGCAGCGTCGGACGACGGCGAATCCTCCCACACCGGCAAAACGGAGTGCTGTTCGGCAAATGGTTTCAGTAGCTCAGCAAGTACCTGAGAACCTTCGCCGCTGATCCAAACCACAGCATCCTTCGACAAGAGGCCAAGTTGTTTGCTGGCCGCTATGCTGATGATATCCATTTGCTTGCCGATGATTTCCTTGGCCCATTTCTCAAGTCGGTTGATCCCGACGACTTCGGGTTCGGTGCAAAGCATTCGAGCCAAGCGGCGAAGGGAGTTATCGCGAGTCAGCGGCCTTCCGTCGCAGGTATTGAGGTTTTGATCGTTTACCGGAATAGTCTCAGCAATGACATGAGCGTCCAACATGGTGGCGAAGCATTCGGCGGCGATCCGAGTGCGGGCGTCACCGATCATGATTTCTGTAACCAGCGTGTTGACGGGTGTTCGGCCCAGTCCCGTGTATATCAGTTCCTGGTGAACCAAACGCCCGAAGTCATTGTTTCCTTGCGAGTGAACTTGCCCTTTTACAATCGGAATCAAATCGGTGGTGGTTGACCCCATATCAATGAACAATCCATCGAACTGGGGTGCTCGCCGTCCGATCATCGATGCAATGGCATGCCAATTCGCAGCAGCCGTCTTTTGCCAATTTCTTACAGCCCCTTCTCGATCCACAAATCCCCCATCAACTTGATAAAAGCAGATTGGGTTATCGGGAAAGGCTTCAACAACGCTCGCGACAATCGATATGACACCGGATTGGCGCGATTCAAAACAATCGCACAATTCCCCTGTCATGGTAATCGCCACACCGCCGCGGACTGAAGAAAATCGCTGGCTTAAAAATGTGGCAAGTTTATCGGGCTGTTTCCACAGATCAAAACGAACTGATTGGGGATCGGTGCCATCAAACGATTTGATGTTGGCTCCACCAATATCCAGGCATAAGGCGGCGGTTTGGGCTAAGAAACTCCGGGGGCTACGCTGGGCAGCGTGATGGATATTAGTCGTCATTTAACAAATCCGCTAACGCTTTTTTCAATTCGGGAAACCGGTATTGGAATCCCAAGTCAATTGGTTTGGCTGGGTTCACTCGTTGCGATACAAACAACGAATCGGCGAATTCGCCCAAGATCAACTTTAAAAAATATTGGGGCAGAGTGACCCAAGCTGGCCGGTTGATTTTTTGGGCCAGCATCTCGGTGAATTCTCGATTGGTTACTGGATTGGGGCTCACGCCATTGATCACACCGTGAACCTCTGGATTTTCAGCGGCCCAAATAAACATTCGGGCGAGATCTTCCAGGTGGACCCAAGGCATCCATTGCTTTCCGGAGCCAAGTCGTCCACCGACGCCCCAGCGAAAGGGCGGGAGCATTTCTTTGAGTGCACCACCCCTGGCACTCATGACCAACCCGATGCGAATCACAACCACGCGAACGCCGAGATGTTCCGCCTCCATCGCCGCATGTTCCCACGCCGCACACACTTCGGGGAGAAATCCGGAACCGCGAGGATACGTTTCGTCTTGCCAATCGTCACCTCGGTC
>JBGSIY010000581.1:0-2382 GCA_041742275.1 Pirellulaceae bacterium
CGCCTTGTTTCCGTTTCCCACGGTACCTCAACGGTCTGTAGTTCGAACAAGGCCAGGGCAGTAGGAATCCGAACCGTGTCGGGTGAAGCGTTCGGTTCCCGCAGGCAATGGTTTGTCAGGTAGTGTCGCAATGCCTCGAAGCGGGCTTCTGTTGGCGCCCCGTTCCCCTCCGCCTGATTTTTAGTCAACACCTCCTGCTGCAACAACAGGTTTGCCAAGGGCTCCAACGAGGAAAATGATCCCACAATCGATTGACGTTGCAATAAATGATATTTGGGTCGTGCATTCAGAAATTCAAACCGCATGATCTCGGCCAATCGTTCATCCGATCCCATCACAGACCACTGGGGCTGGAACGATGGTTGTCCCAAGACATTCGTGAATTCCAAAGGTTGCGAGGGGAGGGGGTGTGTTTCGGCGTTGGCGGTTATTTGCCGCGAGAATTCTTCCGTTGATACCCACGGCAGGTCGCCACTATTCCAGATACCTAAATCTACGGAGACGAACAACAAGAGAATCCACGACAGGGACTTTCTTGTGTACTCGCGCTGTTTCATCGCCGCGAGAATAGCGACCAGGCACGTCGCGATAAGTGCCCAAAAAATACCTCGGGTCATGCCCAATATCGCCAGCTCGGTTTCCAGCGGTCCAAACTGGGGATCGTAAATCTTTAAAGCCCCAATCCATTTCCCCGCTAACGCCATCGTCGCCGCCAGCAACATGAGACTTATTCCCAAATAAGTCCCTAAAATCCAGCCGACAGCTTTCAGGGGGACTTCGTGGAATCGCCTGAGCGAGAGACCGGCCAAACAGGCGAGGCTCAGGCTGGCGAAAATTGTAAATTTAGCCGGGTAACGAAATCCGTCAAAACCAGGAAGGAACAATGTCATCAACCAATACAGCCCCCCGGTTGGCTCCCCCCACAGACTATCATGATTGAGAATTTGCAGCTCTCTCAGCAACCAGCCTAGGCCGAACCATCCCCAGGCAATGCTGGTCGAGAGAACCGCGATCCCTACCAACCAGCGTCGGCGCCGCGTCGACCGCTTGTTCCCAAACAAAGTCATCACGACCAACAGAGGTACACAGGCACCTTGGTAAAGTGTCGGGACCCACATCCGATCGGCCCCTGGAATCGCATCGCTCCAACGCGAGTAACGAGGAAATAACTTACCCGTGATTTGTGGATAAAAAAATTCAATCAGAGTCCAGGGTGGTTGGCTGAATTGATAGGCATGTTCGGCGTGCGTTCCCGGCTGGGGGCGATCCACAAGGGCCGCGAGATCCGAGCTCAAATCCGCCGAGGGTTCACGATCCATTTGCTCGGCGGCCAACTGCCAAATATTTCGTGGCGACGAGAAAAAATGGCGTTGGCTATCGCGATTCATTTCGATGCTGGGAAAGAGTTGGATGGCACTGCAACCCAGCATCGTGATCACGGATAAGGCGTAGGGGCACACTGGTTTCCAATGGACGCGGCGGCCGGAACTGGCAAGGCCTCTTTGGTGCCGAAGTTGAGAAACGGTGGTCAGGCAAACCGTAATGCCTCCGATCAGGTAGGTGATATAAGCCGTTTGTAGGTCACCCCCCAGGATCATCAACGCACTGGCAATTCCTGCGAGCAACGCCGCGGGGAGTGACCCCTTGGCGATCGTTTGCCACAAGAACCCCAGAGCCCAAGGGAGCCAAGCGGCGCCCACTAAAAAAATGACATTGGTGGTTTGAAATAATACGGGCCCCGCAAAGGCGTAGGCCAATCCCCCTAGGGTCGCACCGATATAGTCCGCGCCCATCCGGCGGGAGAGCCAGGCGGCACCCGTGGCGGCGATCAAAAGATGTAGGGCCAGATACCACCCAAAGCGATGCGGGAACGACAAAAATTGAATCTTGAAAATCAATTTGCCTGGATAGAATAACGCTGAGGATGCATCGCCGACCATCGAGTAGCCGAAGTCATCATGAGGATTCCATAGAGGCAAGCTAGTAGTTGCCGACTCTGTTTCGATCCAGTGATAGAGCGGAAAATACAGATAAGCCGAATCGCGAAATCCTGGCAGGGCACTCCCACTCAACAGAGGCCAGCTCATCACCAACCACGCCACAACCAGGAACCCCATCGCCAGCCGCCGTTGCTGCCGCATTCGCAGTGGAATCGATTGATGGGCCATGGAATTCACTGCAAAATTTTGACTGCTGGGAGGTTCGCGTTCACGACGGCAATTGGCACTTGATCTCGAGCACAGGACGGCACCCGTTCGATAATCAATTTGCCATATTTGAGGCGAACAAGACAGGGTAGGGGTGGGCTGACGAAAATGATTTTATTCGTGTATTTTGGCTAACCGAGGCCAGCATTGGATGTTGGGAGTCGTTGTCGCCCGC
>JBGSIY010000582.1:0-3214 GCA_041742275.1 Pirellulaceae bacterium
CGCCGACCAGTTTCCAATTGCACTTCCACAACTGTTTCTTTGGCCAAACGCCGGGTCACTTTATAGTGCGTGATCGCCAGTTCTCCTTGCTTTTCACTTTTGACTGAAAAGCGTTTCAAGTGTTTTCCAGTGGCGATGTAACTGCGGAAGGTCCCTGTTTCATCTTTGACCTTGCCCGCAACAATGGCGACGTATTTACGGCGCGGTTTGTTCTCTTGAAACTGCTCTCTCAAACGCTCATAACTGGGCTCGTCTTTAGCAAATACAACCACACCCGACACATCTCGATCGAGTCGTTGCAGACAGTAAACGCGCTGATCGGTTCCAACCAACCCCAAGTGCTTTCGGACGGCCTCTAATAGTGTTTTTTTGGCATCGTCACGAGTTGGCATAGCGAGCAAGCCCGCGGGTTTTTCCACTGCCAAAATGTTTGAATCCTCGTACCATACCTTAAGCTTTTTAGGAGTGGAGATCGATTTTGGTTTGACCAACTTGATCTTTTCCTCCCCAGGGAAAATTTCCACAACATCCCCCGGTTTCAGGATTTGATCCGGTTTGCGAGTGATCGCGAGATTGACGCCCACAAATCCGTCGAGAATGTGTTTCCGTGCGACACTCATTTTGTTTTTCATCGCAGCTGCGACAATCTGCGTCAGGCGTCTGGCGGGTTCAGGGGCCTTGGGGTGAACAACAATGCGTTTTTTCGATTTGAGCACGGAACCGGAATCCTAAAATGAAACGTCGAAATACTATGGCTGATGGTGGACTGCGGGGCGGGGAGTTGCCAAGGCCCAAAGTTGCCTAGACACTCCGAATTGGCTTGGAATCGTAAAAAACCTGTGACATTTGCCACAAGCGGCCCTTTTTTCGTAAAATGAAGCGATCTTTTAACGCAGGTTATTGCGTAAGTTAATTGGAGCCGGTTTTTCACGGTCAACAAAAAACTATCGCTATCGGGAGAAAAATTGAGATGAAATCATTACTTGTCGCCTTTTTTGCCATGATCGGCTTGGCCTGCGTCCTGTGGAGCCCTGTTTCCAACCATTTGGTCAGTCTCGCGTCGACGACCCAAGACCCCGTGTCCCCAGAGAAATCGACTCCCGTCGACCCGACCGTGGCCGGCCCAGAGCAGCTTTTCAGCCAAGCCCTCGAGGCCTACCGCTCAGAAAAATTCGATGAATTTGCCTTTCTGACTTGGGCTGGTCAAAATCGTTTGTTGACCGATTCCTCAACGGCAGGACCAGCGACAGACGCCGACTTGGGGAAGTTGAGTGAACTTTCTCAAAAGGCAGAAATGGCGGTACTGCTATATTTAAGGCAAGCGGCCCTTGGAAACGTGAATCCCCAAACGCTCACTGAGCAACTTGCGAGTTGGTCCCCCAGTCCAAAAGAAAACTACGCCGGAAGTTGGACTCCTCGCTCCCCACGGGTAGAAGCCAAGGTAAAAAAAGTCCTCGAGTCCGAACGGGCTTCTGCTTCAAAACTGATTGAGTCCTTCAATGAGCGTATTGCTAACGACGCCACTTACAAAGATCTCGCCGCTAAAATCTCGACAGTGATCGTAGCCGCGGACGCGACCAAGGTCGTGTTCACTGACGATTTTTTAAAGACTCTTGATGAAGCTTCTTTGACGACTTGGATTGATCAAGCGGCGTCGATAGAAACGGAAGCCAAAGAAAAGGTGTTTCCTATTTTTTCGACCGTCAAGAAAAATCGTGATTTCGAGAACTGGGTGGCTGCAACTGTTAACAAAATTCACAACCGAATGAATCTAGCTAAAGGCAATCAAATGAATCGTGAATACAACGCCCTAACCGCCGAGGAAAAACGGGTGATTCAGCGGAAGGGAACCGAACGTGCTTGGATCGGCAAGTACACAAATAACAAAGAACAGGGGACCTACATTTGCCGGCAATGCAATGCTCCGTTGTACAACTCAGCCGATAAGTTCGAAAGCAATTGTGGCTGGCCCAGTTTTGACGATGAGATTCCGGGTTCGGTGGATCGCCACCTAGACGCCGACGGGTATCGTACGGAAATCGTTTGCTCCAATTGCCAAGGTCACTTGGGGCATGTTTTTTTGGGCGAAGCTTTCACGCAAAAAAACACACGCCATTGCGTTAATTCAATCTCGATGACGTTTATCCCTCAGGGTGCCGAATTGCCCGAGGTCATCCGCAAATAGACCGCGGCAACATTGACTGCCCTGTGTTCGGTCGCGGTTTTTCGAATGGATGTGGACCGATGTCTCGGCGTCTTTCGTACGCCGCCCCATCGTCAACCGGGTTGGGTTTTACTCGCGGGTGGCAGGTCCAGCAAGAATGGTTCAGACTACGAATTTTTTGCAACGACTTCTCCGCTGCTGGCGGTTAGGACCGTTCGATCAATAAATGTCGGATTTAGCTCCGCGAACGATAAAAAATATTCTTCTTTTGCAGAGCGAAAGGAGACAGTTAAAATTCGGTTGATGTTTAGTGCATGGTGCATGGTTGAAAAACCGGGGGTCATCAGAAGTCTTTCGTCTCCAGATGAGGCTCCTGCCGAAACTTGTATTTCAGCGGCGATAGCCGCGGCAGCACATAGCTGCGGGTATCACCCGCAGATATGGCGCCCCCATCAATCCACCTCAGCGGCGATAGCCGCGACAGCAAGTTCATCACGGGGCGCAATCCGCGGATTTCTGTCGCCCCTTCGGGGCTTTGACTTTGCAGGGGGGCGATTATCCGCCGGTTATCACCGGCGGCTAGGTGCTGCGACCGCTTCGCGGCCAAGAGGCATACCCACAAACCAACCGAGCCGTGACAAGCGATTGGCACGCTAATACTTAGTTGTCAATCCGAGCTTCCACCGAGGTGAACTCGGAGGCGAGCAGACGGGGGCGGGTGTTGTGCCACGTGTGTAGCGGAGGCGAACGCTTAGGACCCTTCGATCAATAAATGTCGGATTTAGCTCCAAGAACGATTAAAAATATGCTTCTTTTGCAGAGCGAAACGAGACAGTTAAAATTCGGTTGATGTTTAGTGCATGGTGCATGGTGCATGGTGCATGGTGCATGGTGCATGGTGCATGGTGCATGGTGCATGGTGCATGGTTGAAAAACCGGGGGGTCATCAGAAGTCTTTCGTCTCCAGATGAGGCTCCTGCCGAAACTTGTATTTCAGCGGCGATAGCCGCGGCAGCACATAGCTGCGGGTATCACCCGCAGATATGGCGC
>JBGSIY010000583.1:0-5544 GCA_041742275.1 Pirellulaceae bacterium
CTTGATCGCGTTCGCCTCGAATCGTCACGCTTACGGTCAAGAAATGACGCCGGAACAGCAACGGGCTTTTGAAATTGATCCCGCCGTCATGATGGATATTTTCATTATGAATGCCGATGGCTCGAACGTGCGGCAATTAACAAACACTCTGGGCTATGACGGTGGCCCTTTCTTCTCGGCCGACGGCAAGAAAATTTGCTGGCGGCGTTTTGCTGAAAACGGTGCTACTGCCGAAATTTTCACTATGAATATCGATGGCACGGACGAGAAACAACTGACGAACATGAAAGCCATGTCGTGGGCACCTTACTTTCATCCGACTGGCAAGTATTTGATTTTCACAACTAACAAACAAGGTATGGACAACTTTGAGTTGTACCTCGTGGACGCCGAGGGCAAATCACCGCCGGTGAGAGTGACAACCACCCCTGGTTTTGATGGACTCTCAAGTTGGGATCCTCGAGGTGAGCGTTTGACGTGGACATCGAACCGTGGGAGCGACAAGTTGTCCCAAATTTATGTCGGGACATGGAACCACCAGGCCGCGATGGAGATGTTGGGGCTCAAAGAAGAAACCGAGGTCAGCTCCTCGGACCCCACCGCAGTCGCCGCAGCTCAATCGACAGCTCAGGCTACATCGTCCGACTTCACCCCAGCCGACTTTCGCAAACACGTGGAATATTTGTGCCAACCGAGTTTGGAGGGGCGAATGACGGGTTCGGCCGGAGAACGCAAAGCCACGGCTTATGTGGCCGCCTATCTGGATCACTTGGGCGTCCAACCTGCTGGAGACAAGGGATCATGGTTCCAAGCGTTCGATTTTCCTGCGGGCGCTAAACTGGGCCCCGACAATTCGCTTAAATACACCGACCAATCGTACCAACTAGATAGCGATTGGCGACCGCTGACGTTTTCGAAGACGGGTGAGTTCGCCGCGGATGTTGTTTTTGCCGGCTATGGTATCATCGCACCGGCCGAAGGGGAAATTCCCGAATACGATTCCTATGTCCACTTGGACGTGCAGGATAAATGGGTCCTGCTCTTCCGCTACTTCCCCGAAAATGTTTCTGATGCTCAACGTCAACATTTTCAGTACCATTCGAGCCTTCGGAAAAAGGCAATGGATGCACGAGACAAGGGTGCAAAAGGGATCATTGTTGTTAGTGGCCCCAACTCCGCGGCCAGAGAAGAACTGGTTCCGCTTGAAAAAGAGTTTTCCATCGCCGGCTCCAGTATCGCTGCGTTGACGGTCACGGATCGCGTCGCCGGCGAATGGTTGGCCGCGACGGGTCGCGACCTGCAAACCCTCCAGAACGAACTTGACTCTGGAAAACCGATGATGGGCATCGCCCTAAAAGGCGTTTCCGTATCAACGACCATCTCGATCGAGCAACAAACGGGAGTCGGCCGAAACGTCGTCGGTCGTTTTCTGGCCGGTGACGAACCCGCCGAACAAGCGATCTTAATCGGTGCTCATATCGACCATTTGGGTTCCGGTCGCAGCAGCAGCTCTTTGGCTCGCGGTGATGAAGCGACCCTCATCCACTTTGGTGCCGACGACAACGCCTCGGGAGTCGCAGCCATGCTGGAAATCGCCGAATACCTAGCTCAACAAAAACAAGCCGGCAAACTCAAAATGCAACGCGACGTGATCTTCGCCGCCTGGAGTGGCGAAGAATTGGGTCTTCAAGGCTCACAACATTTTGTCGAGACCTTTGCTGCTCAGGTCGCTCCTCCCGCGCAAGATGAGAACTCCGCCGCCAACAATGCCTCTGTGCAGGGTGGCACCACCAACACAGGCTCAACTGTCGACAAAACCAAGATCAACATCTACCCATCAATCGCCGCCTGCCTGAACATGGATATGGTGGGGCGTTATGATGGCACGTTGATCCTCCAAGGGATTGGCTCGTCGACCTATTGGAAAAAAGCAGCACAAAAGAACGCAGCGACTCAGCTGAATCTCAAACTCAGCGATGACACGTCGTTGCCTACCGATGCCAGCTCTTTTTATCGTGCCGGCGTGCCAATCCTTTCGGCCTTCACCGGTTCGCACCAAGACTATCACACGCCTCGCGATACACCCGAGAAGCTCAACTATGAAGAGGCCGCGAGGATTTCTAAGCTCTTAGGGTTGATCTCTATCGGGTTGGTTACCAGTGACGAAATCCCCGAATATCAGGAACACAAGCAAGTCGTTGAAACGCAACCTCGAGCAAACATGCGTGCCTACGTCGGTTCGATTCCCGACTATGCCGGGGATGTCAAAGGCGTCTTGCTGTCGGGAGTTACCGAAGGCAGCCCGGCGGCCAAGGCCGGCGTTCAAGGCGGCGATATCATTGTCGAACTGGCCGGAAAAAAGGTCGAGAACATTTACGACTATACCTATGCCATCGAAGCCTTAAAACCGGGAACCGAAACAACAATGGTTGTCTTACGGGGCGAAAAAAAGGTCGAGTTGAAATTGGTTCCGGGTCGACGCTAGGCTAGCAATTGGGTTGGGAGCCGGATTTGCCAAGCGGAACTTTTATTGGATCATTTTCCGGATTGTCGGGTTCCGCACGGGGTCCGATTCCGCACGGGGGGAGTCTGCGCCGATGACCCCCAAGTCGCGCGGTAAAACATTGACCTCCGTCCGAATTCCCACGAAACAACAACGAGGGTTCCGTGAGAATGGGTTTATTTTCCGTCAACATTCGTGAGAAACTTGAAGTACTCCACTGCCAACTGTCGTCGACAAAGACAATTGTCGTCTCGAAAGAGAAACCGACTGGACTGGCAGTGCTCAGGCTCAAAAAACCGGGCCGCCGTCGACGCGCACGGCACCGTGCCACTCGCCGGATTCCAACGAGATTTTGATCACCGGTTACACACATCCTTGGGCTCGCAGAAATTCAAGGATTTTTGCGAAGCGGTCAATCTAACAGTCATGCATGTATTCGAAAAACAAGGTACTCAGTTCTCAATGGCTCTCCGCCGTTCCTATTGGAAACACGACGACCGTTAGAGCCCGTTGGATGTTACGATCGTCAATGGAGTCTTGGCAACTTCTAATGTGAACTCCCCATTTTCGAAATCCTAACGGGCAGGTTTTTTTTCGCGCAAGAGATTGGCTTTCGTCAACTTCGAATTTTTCGCATTTGCAGTGCAATATCGCCCGTTACTCTTGGGACTCTTCATCTGGATTTTGCAGTCGGATGAGCAGAGCGTTATGGGTTGTTGCTCATCTTCGCTTTTGTGAAGCAAATCGGGAACTTCGTCATTGGTCAGGTTGTATCCGGCAAATCCGACCTCCACCGCAATTCATCGAAAGTGATCCCAATGGTACGCATCAAATTAATTGATTCTGCCTGGGCAAGCCGATCCGACACGGTTGATTTCAGTTTCTCACACCTTCCGGATTCGTTACCGAATAATAATTCGATTAGTACGCCTCGGGCTTCAAAACTCCAAAGAAAAATTCACACCGACCATTAGGGAAGTCCGCAAAACACTCACGATCCGGGCCAGACATACAACCCATTCCTGCCCCGATATCCAGTGTTCGCCAACCTGTTAAAATTTGCGGGGACGCAGGGAATATCAATTGCATTGGTAACGCTGACTTGAGCTGCAGTCGCCGAATGCAAATAACCAATCCAAGTGCCAAAAGGCCAATAAAATGATTTCAGTTCGTAATGCCATTTTACTTACAACTGTTCTTGCATCAGTCATTGGGTGCGGATGCAATAGCGACCGAAAATCAAAATCGAACACCGGATTAAACATGCAAACCCCCGAATCGAACGAACGAAAAGTTGATCAACGGAACGAATTCGGCTTTACCCGATTCAGTATTCGTGACGGGGACGACTACCAGGAAGGGATTATCGATGCCAAGGGAAACGAAGTTGTACAAGCCAGTTCGAATTTGCTGGTCTCCGATATTACCGGAAATCTCGCATTGGTGCAGTTTGATCGCAAGTTTCTGTTTGTTCCTTTGGATAATGGCCCCATATCCAGAGACGAGATGGTCGGTGTAAAGGGATTTCAATACGCCGAACCCTACAGCTGCGGCTTCGCTATGGTCCAGATCGACGATGTTCGATTCTTCATAGATCCCGATGGCAATAAGGCGTTCAATTCGGAATTTGATTTCGCAGAATCATTTCATCAGGATCGGGCGTTAGTGAAGACCGAAGATTGCTATCGCATTATTAACATTCAAGGGAAGACGGTGGCTGATTTGGGATTCGATCAAGTCAGCCCGCAGAGCCCTTGGTGTTGGCAAGTGACCAAAATTGAAAATAACCAGTACAAAAGCGGCTTTGTCGACCTGAATGGCAAATTGATTACCGAACTGTTCTACGACGATGTAGGCTACTTCGACCCGGAAGTCAAACGAATTCGCGTGAGCGCGAACCAACGGCATGGTTTTCTGGACGAACAGGCGAATGTTGCCATTCCGGTGCAGTACGATCACGCAGAGGCATTCGATCGGGGAAAAGCACGAGTGGTTCTCAATGGCAGAGAGTTCTTTATCAATCCCCAAGGAATCGAAATCCCCGAGTAAAAACCTTGGTCTAGGCACGACACCCACCAGTCGCCAAGCGAAATTAATCCGCCGACGCGAAGAACTCCTGTTCGACAACTCGATTGGCATGCGGGTTGGCATTGAGCATCTGCGATCTCGACTGGATCGGCTGGCAATGCCTTGAACCATTACGGGGATCGTTGATCCATCGGCGCATCATACTGCAGAAAAAAATGTGCCTCTGAGTTGATTCTGCGGCAGGCAATTGATTCGAGCCACCACCGTTTCGTAAGGCACGTCCTCGGTAATCCAGTCGTTAACAGGTTGACACCGGCATACGCAGTTGATGACGTTCGCAATTGGGGATGAGGCGTTTATCTCCCGTGGTTATGCGAGCGAGACATTGATTCCTGTCAACACCGTGACGACACAAGCTAACTTTGATAATTCGCTGAGTGGTCAAGGGATGAGAGACACTTTGACTTGCTTTCGTTTAATTGGGATTGGCCGACGATAGTTGCATTTGAACCCGCTCTGTTGGTGACATTAAGATCCGGTTAGTTGTTGGACTTACGGACTGGCAGACTTGCGCCGGTTTCTTCCAGCCACGTGTCGAGTTTGCTTTCAAGCCGGCTTGCCAACTCGGGCGATTGAGCGGACAGGTTGTTTTTTTCGCCAATGTCGTTCGCGAGGTTGTACAACTCAAGAGAGCCGTCGTCGTAATTTTTGATCAGCTTGTGTTTACCTTCTCGAATGGCGCTGCCCAGTCGATTCTGTTTATGGAATGCGTAGTTGGGATAATGAAAATAAATAGAGTCACGAACGAATTCGTCCGTTTGCCTCAAAAGAGGCATGAGGCTCTGTCCATCGAGCGGCTCACTTGGAATCGGCGCGAGACCGGCAGCTTCCAATAGAGTTGGAAAGCAATCCGTACTGATCACCGGATTGTCGCAAATGGCTCCCGCCTCAACTCTGCCTGGCCATCGAACGACCCATGGGATGCGGATACCCCCTTCGTAAAGCATTCCTTT
>JBGSIY010000584.1:0-3566 GCA_041742275.1 Pirellulaceae bacterium
CACATGCTTGTGCCAATCTTTCAAAAACTCAAGTTGGCTCAAGTAGGTGGCGGCCATACGACTTTACTTGTTTGTAGTTTCAAAACTCCGGACCAAGATCAGCCGGGAGTTTTTCGTTGCGTTGCTTTGGGCGACTGCTGCCTTTTTCAGATTCGGAATGGAGAATTGATATACCAGTTCCCAATGAATTCATCCGCTGATTTTGCCGCTGATCCAGCGGCAATTTGCAGTGTCGATATTGGAAGTGATGAACAAATTTCTCCCTTGGTTACGAGCGGAGAGTTTTTGACAAGTGACTCGTTCTTTTTGTGTACCGATGCTGTTGCACAATGGCTGATTTCGGAAATGGAAGCCGAACGCAAAGTCGATTGGGAGCAGTTTGTTGCTTTCGATCAATCAAGCTGGAAGGATTTTGTTGTTGATCGGCGGCGGATCGAGAATCAGAACAAAATGCGAATCGACGATTCGACAATGTTAATATTGAGATCAAGTGATTCAACACTGAATGATGACGCGGAGACCGCGGACAGTCAGGTAGCTGCCAATCTCGAGGACAAATTAACGACGATAGATGAATGTTGCGTTGCTGAAACTCCAGACTCGCATAACTGAACAATTTCTATCAACTTCGGGAATTTTGAAAATGTACACATCTGGACAATTAATCATGACAATCATGCAAGATAAAACGAGACGACTTTCAGTTTTTGAAAGATTGGCACAAGCATGTGTGACTGGGAGTATGTTTCTTTCAATGATCGGATTCCTGGGGGGCCTCTCCGCAAGTGCGGTTCAGGATGTGTCCGCAATTCAAAACAGAATTAATGAGCAATGTTTGTCGGAACCTAAGTTGAAAGGCGCGATTGTCTTGTTAACGCAATCAGGATCCAATATTGAATCCGTTTTTATTTATGATGTCGACCGTGGCGAGGAACAGCTCGCGGCGCTGAGGTCTATGGTTGCCGCGACCGAAACGGCAACTATCGAGATTGCAGCAATTCCATTGTCGTTTAAAAAACTGTATGACGAAACGTCTCGGGTTTTTAAGGAAATAACTGGCGACAGTGGAAGCCTTGTCCAGTCGATTTGTTTTCAGGCCAGAGACGGCATTTTGGAGTTTTGTCCCATTGGGCGTTTTTCATCCATGGCTGGGCATATCCCATTTGATTCGCAGAGGGATCGACTGGAAAAAAGTCTGATGGAATTTATTGAACGTGAGACGGCACTTGGGTCATCTCCCAAGGTCTCTCATAAAGTTGTCGACCTCACGCGAATACGCACTCCTGGCAAAACAATGAGTGACATGAGTTTTGCAGCTAAAGAATCAGAGGGGGCAGACGCAGAATTAGAGAAATTGACGTCAGCGCTCCTTGAATTTGAAAAAGTGAGGGTTAAGAACAAAGCCCTGCATGGCTCATTTTTTCAGGCGATTCAGAACTTGGATTCGTCGGGCAGAGTAGTCGGAATTGATCTTTACCTTTGGATAGACAAAGCCATCCCGAGTCAGAAAGACCTGTTATTGGCCGAGTTCAAGAAATTGGTCAATCCAATCCCTGTTTCTTTGGCGAATTCCTCGACACTTCCGATAACAGAAATTCTGGATGAACTCGAATTGCAGACACTGGGAAATTCAAAACTTGATGGTTGCAGCATCAAATCATGCTATTTTTACCCTGTAATTGAAAATGGAATGATTACAAGCATTGGTGTTTTTCCATTTGGACGCGCGGTCAATCAGGCGTCGGCCGACAACCTGATTCAGGCATTCGAACAGCTGTTTCGTGACAAGTCCGGCGAATTACCAATTTTTCCATATTTATCTTTTTCTGGACAGAACAATATTGCCGGTTTAAAGATTCTTGCCTTGCGACTAGAAATGGCGGAAGCGAGCTACGCGGAAGGTCTTCGTAAGTATTTTTCGAATAATTATTCTGATGCGGATAAGCTATTTGACGATGCAATATCCGATGACCCGCGCTCAATCGTCTATCGCTACTGGAAGATTCTTTCCAAACTTCAACAAGGTGCCAATGATGAGGCATACAGTTTGATGGTGGCAACTAGCAGAAGGTTTAGATCCGAAAATCCAACTTATGGACGGGGTGAAATCGCACAGTCATTGAACAGAATCCAAGGCCCAATACGCGGCGAACTAATGGAACTCGAGAGGAAATCCCTTGCAGATATCAGAAATTGAGGGATGAATTCTACGAAGTGTCTGTCCGATTATCGGAACGGGCTGCCCAGCTTGAGCGAAAAAATCTGGATCGGAGTCTGTGTTTTGGAGCATCCAGTATACCTTGGTACCGATGGTGTTCGACTGCCATGTTATTGAGTGCCATGTAGCTGTAATCCTTTTTAATTTCATCAAGTGTAGCAAAGAATTCCATACCGAAAATTTTGCAAGGCTGCATGGCAGGCATACCAGTGAGAGATGGTCAAGGGAATGAGACACGTGCTTGGCTGTTGATGCATACCTATCAAAACGCCGAGTTCCATCCCAATTGTTAGTAAAAATCACGTCTGTAGCTGTTTGACTGTAAACCAACGCTTCTTCTATTATAATTTTTACTGGAGTCATCGCTTATCCTATTTGCGTATGTTTGTGTAAATCAAAGTAAGCGTAAATTAGCACCATGATTGACGGGTGGTTTAGGCTGGTGGATTTCCTTTTTGGAGATTTCACAATGCCACGCGTTTCACAATCGGATCGAATCAAAGTATGGATAGATCGCTTGAATCGATTTGCCGTTAGCGGGAAGACGGTAACTGCGAATCGAGTTTGGCGACACGCTCGAATCGGCCGATGCGGCCGAAGGCCTGCACCAGTCCAAAGCCGACGCGGGCATTGAAATCCCCGCACACACCCGTCGCCCACGCAAGAAACGTGACGAGTCGTTGCCCGCACATTTTCCGCGAACAGAAATCATACATGACATCGACGACGCCGACAAAATATGCCCACTGCATGGCGCGAAAGTTCAACTTCCCGAGTCGATGAGCGATCGCCGCGAGAAACTTGTTTACGTTCCGGCACGCTGTTACGTGGAAAACCACGTCTATTCGAAATACTCTTGCCCCAGTTGCTCGGCGTGCGGAATCACCTCGGCCGAGCGAGCGACAGGCATTGTTGAAGGGGACCGTTACGATACGAGCGTTGCTGCTCAAATCATCACACACAAATTCGCTTATCATCTGCCCCTGTATCGCCAACAAGACTTGTTTGCGGGCAGTGGCTGGACGCCCTCACGCAGCACGCTCTTGAACATTCTGACGAACTGCGATTTTATTCTTCAGCCACTGATCGTATTCTTCAAACGCACGCTGCAAAGTAATTCGATTGTCGCATGCGACGACACGGGGCTAACGCTGCTTTACCCCAACGAACCGCCCGAGTTTGACCTCAACGACCGGAAACAAAAGCGGATCGCCGAAGTTTTGGCCGAAGCTCGCGAAAAAAACAAGTCGAGCATCAACGCGAAGATGTGGGCCTATCGCGGGGAGAGTTTGAAACTAAACGTGTTCGACTTCACCGTCAGTCGGCATCGTGACGGACCGGAATTGTT
>JBGSIY010000585.1:0-2949 GCA_041742275.1 Pirellulaceae bacterium
ACTGGGGACGGCGCCGGCACGCACCAGTTTAGCAATGGTGGTATAGGTGTAGTCGGTCACGCTGCCAAAACGAAACCATCCGGTGTCCGTGGCGATGGCAGCATACAATGGTCGGGCGATGGCCGGGGTCAGCGTCACTCCCAGTTGTTCGGCTGCCTCGACAACTAAAGTCCCGGTGGCTTCCGCCGTCGTGCGTTTGAAGACTTCTGCGCCAAACTCGTCTTCGGAAACATGATGATCCAAGATGACCTTTTGAGCCGTCGTTTGGTCCAATAGGGAGATCATGTCGCCGAGTTGAACGCGGGCACTGGTGTCGAGGATCATAAAACAATCGACGTCAGACAAATCCGCAGGCTGAATGGATTGGTTGATTGCCTGAATTCGCGAATCCGGATCGATAAAGGCAAGATTTGGTGGCGTTTCTTGGCCATTGACAATTCGGACACGTTTCCCGAGTGATTCCAAAATTCCGGCCATTCCCAATTCACTTCCCAATGCATCACAGTCTGGGCGTATGTGACTGACAAGCACAAAATTTTGATGAGCGTGAATGATTTCTTTAAAACGATTCCAGTCGATTGACATGCCGAGTGATGTTCCTGAAATGAAGGTCGTGATTAACAGCAAATGGGAGGACGGATGATCAGACCTCAGGGCCAAATGCAATCCCAGTTAAGAATGTTCGATCATAACAGGTGTCGATTTTAAGGCATAGTGTGGACTTCTCCTCGGGACCCCCGAAGTATTTCCGCGGTGTTTTAGATCGAGTGCAATGCGTCGGCAGAGGCCAAAATTTACAGTCATTGGAAACCGCGGATTGAGGACTCAGACGGATGTCAAATCCCCTCAGGTCTCAACCCGTGTTTCGAGGGCGGCGGGAGAGGGAGCGATCATGCCCCGTTGACTTCGTTGCGAGCGATTCGTCTGGTCGCTTCAATGTCCAGTTGCAGCTGAGCGATCAGCTCGGTTCGATCGCCGAAATGTTGAATCTTTCGCAATTGGTGATGAAACTCGACCTCCAATGTTTGGCCGTAGAGTGAACCATCGAAGTTAAGCACGTGGACTTCGACGCGGGGTAGTTTTTGACCAAAGGTTGGGCTGGGGCCAATGTGAATGGCTGCCCAATGCCAGCGACTATCGATAGCTGCCCGTCCGGCGTAGACACCGAAGGCGGGAACAAGGGTATCAATGCCATCCAGGTTCGCGGTAGGAAATCCCAAGGCAGATCCTCGAGCGTCACCGTGGACGATGATGCCCCGAATCCGATAGGGCTGTGTTAGCATCTGCCGCGCCTCGGCCACATCACCCGCCTGCAACAGGCTCCTGACGCGGCTGCTACTAACAAGTCCTTGTTCATCTTCAGTGGGTGTCACAATTTTCAATTTAACGTCGTTAGCATGACAAAGTTGTTGCAATCTTTGAACATCGCCTTGACGATCCCGACCAAAAAAGAAATTGGGACCTTCGACCATTCCTCGAGCGGCCAATCGATCGATGACAGTGCGATGGAAAAATTCATCGCAGTTCAAGTCCAAGAGTGCGCGGTCGGTGGGATAGGCAACGACTGCATCGATGCCCAGTTCGGCCAACAAGTCGGCCTTGCGATCGGTCCATGTTAGTGGAGGCGGCGATTGTTCGGGGCGGAGAATTCGCACGGGATGAGGGTCGAAAGTAAATACGACGCTGGGTCCCGAAAATTCATTGGCCAATTGTTTCAGTTCCTTCACAATCAGCCGATGGCCACGATGCACCCCATCAAAATTTCCAATCGTGATGGCGCCCCCTTGCAGCGATTCGGGGAAATCATCGAGGCCACGAAAAAGTTTCACTGTCAGTGTTTCCTGAATTTCAAAGATGATTAAATGCGTTTGGGAGTCGGGAATTCCAAGGAAAATTTACTGCCGTGTCCCAGAGCACTTTGGACATTGATCCGTCCTCCGTGTGCTTCAATTATTTTTTTAGCCATCGGAAGGCCCAGTCCGGATCCGCCTTCCTTGTTTGTATAGAAGGTCTTAAACATATTGAGTAACGTTTTGTGATCGATGCCGATTCCTGTATCGATCAAATCCAGAGCGATTCCATTGCGAGTGATCCGCGTGCGCGCCACCAATTGTCCACCACCGGGCATGGCCTCCAGAGCGTTTTTTACCAAGTTGATCAGAGCGGCTTGCAAAGTCTGAGATTCGAGCTTTACGAGAGGCAGATCGGGCTCCAAATATCGCATGACCTCGATGCCTTGCTTCTGTGCTTGTAAGGCAAAGAAATCCAAAACCTGGCTGATTTGAGTGTTTAAATTTCCGGGTTTCAATTCGAGACTTTGCAGCCGTGCGAATCTCAGGAAATCGGCCAGGAGCGTTTCGAGTCGGATACATTGACGGTTCACTGTTTGGATTCGATCTTTGGCGCGTCGAGCCTCGGGGGTGTTCACCAGCTCCATGTCTTCGGCCAGCAACTCCATATTCATACGAATCACCGAAAGAGGGTTTTTTACCTCATGAGCCAGCGAGCCGGCCAATCCGGCCAATTCGTCGTATTGATCGCGCAATGATTGGGGATTAGCCAATTGGTCGATCATTTCAGGATCGAGGGGTTCGTCGTCGTTGTCCATGATTCGTATTTTAATTGAATGCGAACGAGGCGTTTTTGAGTCCCGCAACAAAAAGCGGGATCGAAAACTCGATCCCGCATATTAGCAAAATTAGGTTGGCATCGTTGGCGTATTGAGGAAAATCTCCCCAACCCATCATTCATCGATCTGTTCGTTTCCTGATGCATTAACGCGGTTGACGCGTATTACAGGGAAGGCGTCAGATGTGTTTGACTGAGTTTTCGACAGTTGGCCAACGCCCTCGTCCCAAGCCCGCCGCTGTTTTTGGTCTCAAAAACGAGTGGGACTCGAGCAGGTGTCCGCAGCCGGATAGCCTATCGCTCGTAGCGACCTCGGCCACC
>JBGSIY010000586.1:0-2146 GCA_041742275.1 Pirellulaceae bacterium
GGCAAACATGGGGATCATCGCCCCGGTTCGCGAATTCATATTTTTGGACTTCATCAAATTACTTCCTGGAATGCCTATTCTTTGACCATCGTCGCTGTAGCACTGACAATGTTGACGCTCAAAATATTGCTGCTGATATAACGATTACTATTGGCCGGAGCCGACGCCGTGACCGAAATGATCGTGCCCGAGGGGAGGGATTCAAAATTGGGTGGATTGAAGTTCAGATTCAGGCTGTTGATCCGGCGTCCGCGAGCGACGCGTTGGGCCGCATCGATCGCCGCTGCTTCTGTCCCGTTGACTTTTGTTGAAACCATTGCCGCCTCATAGGCGGATTGAACCATCGCTTGCTTCGCAAACATCAAACCACTGCATTCCAGGGCGCCCAAGACGAGCAACACAATTAAGGGGAGCATCACCGCAAATTCTACGGTAGCCGTTCCTCGGCGAGTCGTGCGGCCGCGTCGTCCGTTGCTTATCATCCAGCCAGATTTCAACATAGTATTCATTCCGAAAGTCGATTCAGTGACGGTCAACCTTGACAAAATATTTAAACGGAGACTTCACGCTCGGCGTCCTGGACGGCGCTCTTCGACTTTTCTACTCGCTCGACCATGATGTTGAATTCATTGGCCACTTCCAACCAAAAGTCATCGCCCCGGAATTTCAATGTCGCAACTTTCCCCTCGCGGTTGAACTCGCCCATGGCTCGACGCAGACGCATCATCGGCCCGACAAAGCGATTGCTGAAGCGAATGGTGTCCAAGGCAAACGCGGGTAGAATCGCTAATAATAAAATCCCCAACAACGCAAAATCGGAGACGGTTTTGCTCACCCGTTCCATGAATGGCAGTTCGGGATCACCCAAAAAAGCGTGCAGTGTTATAAATGAAGCGCCTGTGACCACAAAAAAACCCAACCAATGCAATAGGATGCGTTTGACGAGGGCACCTTGCACGCTCCCATCAATGAAGTTCGTTTTTCTTTCAAATTTTTTCATGTAACCAAACCCTATACAACGGATTCCAGGAGAGTTCGGATTCTTTTGGGAAAGTCCGAGACGTTCTCGAAAGGTTAGGTTGAGATTTCTTTTTGTTCTTTAAAAAAACAGCTGACTGGCTTTATTTTCGTAAGCTTCGAATTCGACAAAGTCGGCACAGTCACTCCAATCCGCAAATCTTCTTGTCTGATCTCTGTATCCCTACCTGATTTAAATCCCCTAATCGAGACGACCCCTACCATTAAACTTACACTTGGGGCGCCGCGTTCGATTTCCTCGGGGTAAACTCCTGTGGTTGCCGAAGAATAACGTGTCTTCGTCAAATCAATTTGAGGTGCGTACGATGAGTCTTCGTTTTGGATTATTTTTGGTAGAACAGGGAATTATCAGCTGCGATCAATTCTGTGGTTTGCTGAAGGTTCAACAGCAATCGGTTCCTCCCATCAGCTCGATTGCAGTCCAACAGAATATTCTCACCATACGTCAAATTGCCCATGTTTATCAATTAATGGAACAATTCTCCTCAACGGATTTTTTGAACACGGCGATTAAGGTCGGTATCCTCAATCAGCCACAAATTCAGAAGTTGCGGACGGCACAACAACTGGCCGTCCCATCTTTAAAACAATTGATTGTTGACTGCGAATTGATGACCCAACCCCAATTGGAATTACTCAGTCGACATTTCGATAAAATGGAAGCCAGCCCATTGGCGGTGGCGGCAACTGCCACTGCAAAACCCGCGGCTGAATCGTCAACCTCCACGCCATCGACGACGGGGCGGCATTCCCAACCACCACAGCCCAAATTCAAATCACACAACTATGTAGCTCAGGCTCAAATGAGTAATTACTAGAAGACTCTGGCCTGTCGTTCGAATCAATGATCGCTATGTTGGGTAAATTGCCGAACCCAAAACGTGTTTGTGACAAATTGGTTGACATTCATTCGAATCCCCAAAAACAGTGCTGAAATTTGTTTTGATCTCAGCCAATCCAGGTTGTCAGAAGGTCGTAGACGATCGATAATAATGGGACTGAGGCAAGGTAGGCGGAGTCCAGAAAGGATGCGGGAACGAGCAAGCGGACTTTCGACGGTAGCTTGCTGCATACGTTATTCGCTAGGTTCACAGGACAGTTCTGGTGA
>JBGSIY010000587.1:0-5409 GCA_041742275.1 Pirellulaceae bacterium
ATCCGCTACGACGCGAGGCACGTTCGGAACCTGAGGGGCGTTCCGCTGCACCCGAGGACGCACCAGACGTCGAACCACTGCTGGTTGCTTTTTCAGCGCGATTGAAGGCATCCGCAAGTTCACCCGCCGTGACAAAACCATTGCCATCAGCATCGGCTCCCGCTGGAGGTCGACGCAAGCTTTTAAATTCCTCAGCGCTCAACTGCCCGTCTTTGTCCTTGTCGTAATTGGCGACAAGGCCATCGGCGTATTTGCGATTTCTGTCGGGGGCGGATGCAAATTCACTTCGGGATCCGGATGAACTGGCGCTACCACTTGACGACTGCTCAGTAGCGTTGCGGGAGTCGTCCCCTGAATTTTCATCTGCAGAGGAGTTGCCTCTCGAGCGACGTTCGGATCTTTCTTCATTGTCATCTCGACGTCCCCGATCACCTCGATCTCGGGAGCCGGACGCGTCATTGACGGCGCTTTCGCGTCGGGCATAACGAGTCCCTAATTCTAGTTTCGACAAAATCCCGTCTTTATTAAGGTCGGAATCTTCTGGAGAAGGATTGCCCCAGCGAGCCTCTTTCCATTCGTCTTGCTCCAGCATGCCGTTTCCGTTTTTGTCGTAACGGCGAAGAGTGCTTTCGACTTGTTCTTTCGTTGAGTCGCTAAACTGACTGAGGTCATCACCCCCTTGGCCTACCATACCTCCGACAAAATTCGGCAGGTTAGTTTTCGCGGTTTCCTCAGCTTCAATTCCGAAACCGGGGACTTTGCGAACGACGTTGGCGTTTGTCGATGCGGAAGATTCGTTTTTCGCCTCTCCATCGGAGTTGCCTTCTACTTTTTTCAGAACGTCTTCCAGCTTGATGGGTTGATTGGCGTCGAACCCAAGACCTTCGATATAATTGCGAATCCGGCCGGATATCTCGTCGGGTTCCAGGATCCCGTTGCCGTTGCGGTCCATGCGCTTTAAGAAACCGGAGGCATCAAACGATCGCTCCCGACCACGGTCTCGTCGACCGCCGCCGTCATTTTCGCCTTCTTGGTTTCGATCACCACGTCCGCCGCGATCTTGAGCGATGAGGCTGTCTGTCGTCGGTCCGAATGCGAATGTCAAGACACAAACCGCGATCCATGTTTTGGCCACGTTCCATGTTTTCGCCACGTTCCATGTTTTGGCCACGTTCCTTGTTTTGGATAAGCGGACCATGGATTTAGAGTGCAATCGTTCGCCGTCGGGTTTATTGGAGTACATGCTTCTGTCGCTTTTCATTTTTATAGCTTTTTGAATGCTTAGGCATTTTTTGCTTGAGGTATAAACAGGCTCAGCCAATTTGCTGATAGCCCCAACGACTTGTTTTCCCAAGTCTACGTTCAAATTTTCGCAAGCGTGTTCGCGACCTGGAGGTGGAACTCAAACGTCGCTTTTTTTGAGCCCGGAAAAAGCACCTGGGCAACAGGAACGCAGTATGAACGGGGAAACAACAAATTCGGCAGTCAATTAACTACTGCCCGTAACTGTTTAAACCGCGAAAACTGGGGAGGGTTTCGCGAAGTATAGATTATATAAACCGGATAGACGAGGACTTTGTCCGTTCAATGCCGCATGAGAGGACTCGAATCGAGAAAAAAACGAACGTTTTGCTGATTTTTCGCTCCTACTTAAGGGCGGGACTGGGAAAAATCGAAGTTAACTTGAGCGTTGGGAGTCGTGAAAAATGGGGGATTTTCGTCGTGGAAACGATAGATTTGTGGATAGGACGGGGCAAGGCCGAGACTTCCCTGCCACATTCCCGGCATTTTTTAGTCCTCTCCCCCAGCCATCTTGATTTTATCGTTGACGCGTTTTTTGGCCCCATTGATAATTGGGATACGATGTTATTTGACATTCCATGTGAAAAACAGGCTGGCGTTTTATTGAAACTTGTCTCAAATTTTTAAATGAGTTCCCATGGCGCAACATTGCCCGGACTGCCAAAAAATCCTCACTGACTTCTCGCTGAACTGCGAGAATTGTGGCTGGAGTTTAACAGCCTCAGTGAATGGTAAACCGAGTTCCGGTGGGGCCAAGGAGGAATTGAAAACGGGTTACGAACTTCATTACCACTCGGCATATGAAGCGATTGAGAGGGGAGACTTTGCCACTGCCCAATTGAGTATTAATCGGGCCATCAAAGATGCCACACCGCAGCAACGATGTGAGGCACTGGCGTTGCGTGGATATGGGCATCTAAAAAATAGCGATTTTTCCGAAGCGGAACAGGCATGTTCCCAGGCGATCCACTCGGGGTGGTCCGATGCACGGACGTACGCTTGGCGTGCCGCTGCGAGGTCGCGTCAGTTTCGTTTTCATTTGGCTTTGGATGATTTGAACGATGCATTAGATTTGGCGGGAGGGGACGAAGATCAGTATCTGGCGATGCTCAACGCTTACTTGAAAAAGGCCCGCGACTACTACGGCAAACAATTGACGGCCAATCCGCAGGATGCCACCAGTCTATGGCAACGTGGCTGGGTCTATTACCGCACCATGATTTTTGATAAGGCGGAACGGGATTTCAAATCGGCTTTGCAATTTGCCCCCGGTTTGGGTTGGGGCTGGGTCGGCTTGGCCAATATCGCATTGATACAAGATTTGCCCGACGAGGCGGTGAAACTAGCGACGAAAGCTGTCGAGGACGCCGATGTGGTTGCTCGTCGAGCCGCTTATTTTTGCCGGGCCCGCGCGTGGTCTCGTATTGATGGTGCGGATGGATGCACCGATGATTTGGAAGAACTCCAAAGCCTGGCGGGGGAGAATCCGGAGCTGATTTATCAATTGGCAAAATTGAAATTGGAACTTCACTTGTTCGCCGCTGCCATCTCCGACTGTGACCATATCCTTCGTCAAAACGGCGACTACATTCAAGCCTTTTTGTTGAGAGGCACCGCATTAGCTCGCATGGGAAATCATCGAGCGGCCCTCAAGGACCTCTCGGCATTTGTACATGCGTTCCCAAGTCATGCGATCGCGTTGACCGAACGAGCCCGAACGTTGGCCCAGTTAAACGAACCGGACCGAGCATTAAGTGATTTGGAAACCGCGATTCGTTTGGAACCCAGATACAAAACGGCCTATCTTGAACGTGCACGAGTCTATTTGCAAAAACAACAGTATGAACTCGCCGCAGCCGCTTTGGGACGCGTTGTCGAACTCGATCCCCAGCATGCGGAAGCCGCTGAGGTGACAGGTCGCCTGCGTTTCGCCAACAGTGACTTCCAATCGGCCGTGGATGAATTTTCCCGAGCGATCGATTTGGCCAAGTCGTTGGAGGACAAAGCGGGATATTTGTTTTTGCGAGGTACGACTTTTTACGAACTAGGCCAGTTTGAGCTGGCGGCTTACGATTTCGAGACAGCCTGCAGTTTGAGGCCGAATCATGCTGGGTCTTGGATCTGGATGGCCGCTGTCGATTCTCGACTTGAAAACTGGACACGGGCGATTCAATCTTTACAAAAAGCCATCATTTCACGCCCTGCCTCGGCCAAGCAATACATGCAACTGGGGCGGCCCGTCGCGAGAAAGGCGGTTGGGTTCTTTTCGAAGATGATTGAAAGGGGACAGACGGATAGCCATCTCTATCGTGATCGCGGTTTGGCGTTTCATTTTTTAAATGAGAGTCAATCGGCGATTGATGACTTTGCGCGAGCACTCGAATTGGTTCCCGATGATCTCGAAACCAGGCTGAGACGAGGGCAACTTTACCAACGTCAGTCGCAACACGAATTGGCCATTCACGATTTTTCGCACATTATCCATCGTGACAAGATTCATCATTCGGTCCGTTACTATCGTGCCGTTTCCTATTTTAGTTTGGGTGATACCTCCCGTGCTTCTTCCGACGTTTTGAAGGCAATCGAGTTGGACCCCCGACAGGCTCGATATCATATTTTGCGCGGCGAACTGGTACAGCGTGAGGGGCGGGTTTCCCGAGCCATTCGTTGCTTTGACCGAGCTATTTCGTTGGATCCCCAAAATGCAACACCACGAAGACTCAAGGGGCAGGCATTGGCGTTGCTCGGGCACTATCCCCAGGCGATGACTGAATTGGACCGAGCCACCGAATTGGCGCCAGATCAGGCCGAGGGGTGGATTGCCCGAGGACAATTGTTGTTACAGTTAAAACAATTTGCAGACGCTGAACGTGAATTCGAACGAGCGATCATCAAGAACCCGCAATCGTTGAAAGCCTATTTAGGAAAAAGTTCCGCTCTGATGGCGCAGGGCCATTTTCACAAGACTGTGATCTGGCTTACCAAATCGTTGCATCAATTTCCACAACCCGAACAGTTAGCTGAATTGCTGATGAAGCGAGGGAGGGCTTTCTACAAAATGGGCTTATCAGCCTACGCCGTCAACGACTTCACCGCCTGTTTGAGAACATTGAAATCCATTGATATGCCAGGTGCTGCTTCGGCCCGATTCGCCCGTGGTCTGGCTTACATTCAAAAGGCGGAATTCGAGGCCGCCAAACGAGATTTCGAAAAACTTGGCAAAAGACATGCTCAGCAATTTCCCTCCCTGGGCGCGATTACCGATTGGCTGGAGAACCGGAAAATGCCCCCGCCAGCCGATATCTTTTTGCCCGAGCGTATGCAGAAAATGCCCAAGCCCAAAGTTGTGCGTCCGGCCAAAAAACTAGTGAGTCCAGCCCCTGAATGGAATGCCCAATATCCCTTTGACACCTGGGTCTTGCGCGTTGATGGTCAGGAATATGGACCGATCCCCAAGGCGACCTTGGATCGTTGGATGGAGCAGGGGCGTATCGCTCCAGGCATGAAAGTGGTGCGGGGTGACTGGCCGAGATGGAAACATGTCGAAAAAGTTTACCGAGAATTAATGGACGACCCCAGCCATCGATAAGGGACTCTGATTTCTCAATCAGGCCATCGAATCCACAACGTATCGAATCCTACCGCAACCCAGGATTCATGCCCGGTTCTCGTGCTCTTGCTCCTTCTCGTGCTCCTTCTCGTGCTCCTTCTCGTGCTCGTGCTCGTGCTCGAACTCGAACTCGAACTCGAACTCGAACTCGAACTCCTACTCCTGCTCGACCCACATCCTGCCTCAGAAAACGATTGGCTGCGCGAAACCGCGAAAAAAAGGGGCCAACGACACCTGTGGAAACATCTGCTACCAATGTTTACGGATTTTCGCCTCAACAGATCGACTGACAAAAATTCAAAATAACAGCATGAATTCAACACGGGTAAAGCCGGCAAACAACCTCCGAACCCACCAGGCAGAAAACGCGGAATTCTTGGGGAATTTCCAGTTGTTGGAGTTGGTTTTGCCAATTGGCACGCGAGTTGCAAAATATTATTTCCGTCGAAGTTGTTGACCGCCAAAGTGTCAGGCGGTCGCTCAGGTCGCAAGCCTGA
>JBGSIY010000588.1:0-1864 GCA_041742275.1 Pirellulaceae bacterium
GACGCCTCGTTAACACCGGACGGACGGTGTGGAGTGATTTGCCTGGTCTTCGGGTTCTCCGTCGAGTCCTTGGGTAAAGCAATCCTCAATCGGGTGGGGCAATGCCTGATGACTTGTCCGTCGACGATGGTTTTCGACGGTTCGATGTTGGGAGGGCCATGTTATGCCACCGCGGACGAAGACGTTCCGCGAGTATCGTTGGGGAAACAACTTCGCTATTTCGGGGATGGATTTCAGAAAAGTAAAATGATCGGCAACGAACGGTTTTGGCGCGTGCCTGTCATGGATGGTGAGTTTGTTGTTGTCGAGAGCGTGCAGGTTCACAAGGGTGTAGCCGGCGGGAACTTGCTCATTCAATCGGTCGATGAGGGGGTCGGGTTGGATAGTCTACGGCGGGGAATCGAGGCGATTCGGTCCGAATCACAGGGTGTGATATTGCCGTTTCCTGGTGGAGCAGTTCGCAGTGGCAGCAAAGTCGGTTCACGATATGCGGCACTGCGAGCTTCGACTTCGCATCGCTATTGCCCAACCCTGCGGGGCCGCGTCGACTCTTTGGTTCATGAAGATGCGGCCTGTGTCCACGAGATTGTGATCGATGGAGTTGATGAAGGGGCGATTCGTCAGGCCATGCTGCAGGGAATGTTGGCCTCGGCTGGCAAAGGCGTCGTGGCGATCAGCGCGGGGAATTATGGCGGGAAGCTCGGCAAATTCCACTTTCATTTGCATGAAATCCTTTCCCAACCAGGGCACTCAGCGGGGATTTAACTTTTGACTCCACTGCAATTCGTTGGGAAATTTGAAGAAATGAATAAAGGCCAATGGTAGTTTGACAGTTTGACTTGGATTAGACTGGGGGTCAGGCTCCCTGGTTCGATGGCGAGGCGGAAGAACAGACAACCCTCAACAAGAGGCCCACGAGGATTTCAGTCTCGCGCTGTCAAACGAGAATGTCGCCGCATCTGAGCAATGACTGGCGCCTGAGCAATGCATGGTGACTAAGCAATGCGTGCTGGCTGGAGGAACTGTGGTGATTGGGGAATCACCGCGAAATAATATACGCGTTTAACGTTCAGCCGCCGGGCGCGCGATCGCACAATCGTTTCGGCGACAAGCTAACGGATAAACGTTAACAGGAAATGGGTTCAGGCCAGATCCCACGGTCGTTATGGTGATCGGGTCGATACGGACCGGCGATGTGTTCAAGATATTTCATTTCACGAAATTCAATTGGTTTTGAGAAGCAGATGAAACAAATGAAACTACAGGTTATTTGCCTTGCCTTGGCCTTGATGGCTTGGGGGCAAACCACCACGACCTTGTATGCCGATATCACAGTATCGCGTTTGTTCAGTGACCACATGGTGCTGCAGCAGAAAACGATCGTGAGAATTTGGGGAACCGCCGAACCGGAAGAGAAGGTTGTGATTCGGTTTCAAGACCAAGAGGTCCAGGCAACAGCAAACGCCCGCGGGGAGTGGGTTGCTCCTCTTAAAACGCCAGCTGCGGGCGGACCCTTTCAAATTGAAATTGCAGCGGCAAAAGGGGAACCCAAAATAATTCTCGAAGATGTCTTGATTGGTGAAGTCTGGATTTGCTCGGGTCAATCCAATATGGAATGGCCCGTTAGCAAAGCTAATTTTCCCGAACGAGAAATCGATGCGTCCAAAGATTTCACGAACATTCGCTTGCTCAAGGTTGCGCGTCATTCCACGGTTGAACCCACAAAAGAACTGGTCAAAGCGAAAGGGTGGGACGTGTGCAATCCCGATTCCGTTCGGGACTTTTCCGCGGTCGCTTACTTTTTCGGTCGTCGCTTGAATGTGGAACTAGGTGTCCCTATTGGTTTGATTGACGCCTCATGGGG
>JBGSIY010000589.1:0-4433 GCA_041742275.1 Pirellulaceae bacterium
CTAAAATGGGCCCGTAGCTCAGCTGGGAGAGCGCTTGCATGGCATGCAAGAGGTCGTCGGTTCGATCCCGATCGGGTCCACTCTATGAGAGAATGATAGAAAATAGAGAACGATAGAACGATAGAACAACGAAATAACGGAAGCGTTTCAATTAAAAACACGTTTACGTTGAAGACCAAAACGTTTAGAGCAAAACAATTCTAAAATAGACTTCTAAATCCCCCTCCCTATACTCGTGATATCTTTATGATATTTCGAGCACGTCACGGAACGGCATCCGATTGACTTTCAGACCGTAACAAATAGCGATTCTCCAAATCCCCTATTGTCATTCTACTAACGCCTGCTGATCCAATCGCGCGAATTAGTTTACCGTAGGACAAGAAACTCTCCCCGGTTTCATTTACTTGTCGCTTGAATAGAAACATTTCAATAATTGTCCGGCAATAAGTTCCCGGATTTGCCGAAACACATTAGCGTCCGGTTCCCATCAAAACCGGGTGCTAAAGCCGACATTCATTTACCGAACGGTCCCTTGTGGTCTGTGACAGCTTAGATCTAGGGCTGTTATGCTGGACGGAGTATGGAAATACCAACGTCTACAGACGGTCGACGATATTTAGGTGCCAGCCACTTTTCGCCGTTTAGAAAAATGCGGGCGGGACGCCCGCGTACCAATTCTGGGAAAGAGTATGGAAATACCAGCGTCTGCAGTCGGTAGCGACCTGCCTTTTTAGTTGTCCCAGACCCCTAGGCCCTATCATGTCCAGCCACCGAGCGTTGAGGAGTGGCTTTCCAATTCCAAATCGCGACCGCGGCCAACAACACCAGGCCGATCAAATCAAACACCTGGATGCGATTTCCCAAGATACCAAATTGGTCGGGGAATAGGGCACATGACGCTGCCACATACAGCACCAATCGCAACCCCATCTTCAAAGAGCTGAACATAAATCCTGCCATGGCAGAGGCCAAGGCGATAATGCCCACCAGTGCTGCGAAAACTGCCAACACGACGTCGGCTATCAACGGTGGACCTCCGTTTTCACCAATCAAACAGAGAGCCGGTCGATACACAAACATAAATGGCAACGTGAATCCAACAAGTGAGAAACGAAATGCGGCGATCCCCGACAGCATCACACTGGCATTGGCAATAGAGGCGGTGGCATAAGCGGCCAGAGCCACCGGCGGCGTCACCATGGCCATCATTCCAAAGTAAAAAATAAACATATGGGCCGCCAAAATTGGCACCCCCAGTGCCGGATCTGCGAAGACGGGACCAATGATGGTCGCCAGCAACAAATAAGAGACGGCTGAAGGCAGCCCCATACCCAAAACTAACGAACAAAACATGATGGCCACGAGTCCCAAAAACAAATTGCTGCCGGCCAGCGGAATGATCGCTTGGGGAACCCCGGTGCCAATTCCGGTTCGCGACACCAAACCGATCACAATCCCCACGCAGGCCGCCGCGACAATCAACGGCAAACCGCCTTGGGCTGTTGTATTAAAACTATCACCCAGCATCGGTCTCCACGCCGGGGAGAACAAGCCAACAAGCATCAGCCCTGCGACGGACCAAATAAGAGCGTCTGCCCAACTGCTCACAGCCGGTGCGAAATAGAAAGCCACGATCGTCAACACCACCCAGGTCAATCCGGCGATCATTCGATCCTTCCATCCAACTGCCGTTGAAGGATTGATTAAAACGATCGACATGACAATTGCCAGCGCATAAGTCACGGCACGGAAGGGTGAATAACCAATCAATAAAAAAAACATCAGGCCACCCAGTGAGCCAAAAAAAGCGGCTCCTTCCAACGATACAAGCTTCGGGTTGGCTGGAGTTGCCACAATGTCGTCGGCGACAGACAGGCTAGAAACGTCGGGACTCAAAACCCGTTCCCTTTCGACTTCGGCACGAACTCGTTGTTCGTTTTCGTCCCGTGCGTCGTCAATTCTTTTCGCATAGAAATGGACCAGCAGGAAAATCGATATGTAATACAAAATAGCTGGAATCAAGGCCGCCTGAACAATTTCCACATAGGTCACTGCCGGATCACGGTTGATGATCTCCAGCATCATGTAGGCGCCGGCACCCATAACGGGAGGCACCAAAGCACCTCCCGAGGACGCCGCTGCCTCGACTCCCGCCGCAATATGGGGCTTGAATCCAATGCTGCGCATCAGGGGTATCGTGAAGGTGCCTGTCGTCGCGGCATTAGCGACAGCACTGCCGGACAGGGACCCCATCAAACCACTAGCCAACACCGCGACCTTGGCCGGTCCACCAGCACGTTTTCCAAACAATCGAACAGCCAATCCGATGACATAAGATGTAGCTCCACTGGCCTGCAAGAATGCCCCGAATAATACAAACAAGAATACGTAACGAAACATCACACCGACGGCCGTGCCAAACACCCCTTCGGTGCGTAAGTAAGTTTGACCAATCAATGCCCCCCAGTCCTGGCCCCGATGCGGAAAAAGCCATTCAGGCAATGTTTGCGAAACACTTTGATGAGCATAGACAACAAACAGGAGCGCCAGGATCGGCAGGGACCATCCGACTGTTCGCCGCGTTGCCTCGACGACCAGCACAAGTCCGATCACGCCGATCAACATATCCGCGCTGGTATACATGGCTGCTCTCTGCCCTAACTCCGCGCCTTGGGCAATCAGATAGACGCAACAAACCACAGCCAAGACAGCCAACACGACGTCAAAAATTTTGAGGAAAAAAACGTTTTTAAACCGAGGATGCAAGGGAACTTGGAGAAAGCACAGAACCAATCCTGCGGTCACAAATAACGACAATTCCTTCAGCGGAGACAACAATGAAAAGTTGACTTCCACCAAGACGAACAACGTCAGTGCCACGGCAACGAGGAACGAGGCGCCGCGCGAAAATCGCCGGAAATTTTCATCCCAATTGCTGAGGCCTGCGATCGAATCTTCCGAAACGTTGGATAAGCGGCTATTGTCTGCGGACGATGGTGTCACTGCTGGGCCGCCTCTGGCCAAATCCCCGCCTCACGAAAATAACGTATCGCTCCAGGATGGTACTCGATGCCGTTGGCTACCGCGGCAGATTCCGGTTTGATATTTAATGCCGCACGATGTCGCTCAGCAATACCAGCTCGTTGCTCATAAACCAATTTAACAAATTCATAAACGGTTTGTTCATCCACCGAAGCGTGTGTGATCAGATGTGCTGACCCCACGTTCAGTCCGTTGTATTCGGCGTCGATGCCGTTGTATGTCCCGGCAGGAATTGAGGCGGCTTCAAAAAACAAATATTCTTCGATCAGTTTCTTTTTTGCGTCTTCATCATAGGGAATCAAACGGATTGGGTTGGCCTGAGCCATTTGAGACAAGGCCGGATTGGGAGTTCCTCCGCCCACCATGGCGGCGGCGACCGCCCCATCTCCCAACAAATCCACCGCACTTTGCTGACTTCCATATCGGGCATCAATGTCTTGCAGCGTCAATCCATGGGCGGCCAAAATCGGTTTGACGAAATACTCAAAACCCGCGCCTTCGGGGCCGAGAAACACGGTTTTGCCTTTGAGGTCACTGACCTTTTCAATTCCCGAGTCGGCCAACGTAACAAACATGGCGACGTTAGGAAACAAAGTGATCACCGACTTCACATCGTGTTTCTGCTCCCAACCTTCCGTACCGCGAACGGCAAAATAAGTGATTGAAGAGTTTGACATAGCAAACTGAAGTTTGTTTTGAGTCAACAATCGAATGTTTTCCATGGAGCCGCCTGTGGATTCGGCGTTGACCCTCCAATTCAAGTCACCTCGGTGCTCGTTGACGACTTCGCAAACCGCGCTGCCGACTGTATAAAACGCACCGCCCGCAGGCGCCGTTCCCACGCTGATAAATTCTCGCTTGCCCTCCCCGCCCGCTTCAGTTTTGCCGCCGGAATCACACCCCGCCAGGGTTAAGCCAATTGCCGCGAGGACCATCAGCAGAGAGGCGAAAACCCAACGCGTCGTTCCAACAGGGAGACCGTAGTTCATTGCAAGCATGATTTTTCCTAGCGTGATTTCAAAAAAAGGGGTTAAGCTCAAACTAAAGGTTGATCGTTTTTCCGATGATGGTTCCGCTTTTGTTCGTTTTCACGTATGCGAAGTGCAGGAAATGACTTCCTCCGAACGCGAGCAGAAAACTGGAACCGCATGATTTAACCCGCGGGCCGTTGAAACAAGGTTCACTGCTCATCACCGATTTGAGCTTATCGTGCGACATGCATTTTGGCGGTGTTCCCAGCCTTGGTCAAGCCAGAGATTCAGGAATTCTAGTCGAGAAGTCGCTGGCATCGCCTTGTTTATCAAGCCCCCTGCCACTTTGTTTCCCACTGCAGACCCGATTTTTCTCTGAGAACAGAGAACCCATTTTGCCCCAGCGACGTAGGGGGT
>JBGSIY010000590.1:0-7542 GCA_041742275.1 Pirellulaceae bacterium
TATCGCATGTCGTCCCTGCAGGACTACGGATTGGAGGTGGGAATTCGCGACTGTCCCTTTTGGCGCCACTTTTGGTGCCATCTACTCATTCGCGTAGTCCATACGAAAGCACCCGGTTTGCCAGGGAACCGGACGCTAGTGCGTTCCGGCTAATCCAGGAACTTATTTCCGGACAATTGTTAACAAGAAGTGGCAAAAAAAGAGAGTTGATTACTTCCTCTTGATTCTGCGAAGATGTTATCATCAGACTTGTCGATTTGTGAAAACGACATCTCAACCGTTGTTTGGCACCCAATGGATTCGTACATTCGAAGGGAACCGTAGCATGTCTCAGAACCAACCGTCCACTCCCGCAGGAGCTCCCTCTCGCGGTTTCATCGTCCGCATTTTGGATTTCATTGAATGGGCGGGAAACAAGCTACCTGATCCAGCGGTTTTGTTTTTGATTGGCCTGATCGCGACTTGGATTCTTTCGGGCTGGCTGTCGACCATCGAGTTTACGGAAACCGTTCCAGGGACCACGGACAAGGTCAAAATCGTTAACCTGCTGACACTGGAAAAATTTGCCGCCTTTCTCGCGGGGATGGTGGAACAGTTCACTCAGTTCCAGCCGTTGGGAGTCGTGCTCGTGGCCCTGCTGGGTGTGGGCGTGGCCGAGCAATCGGGTTTTCTCAACGCCGTGTTGAAGTCGCTCTTGAACGTCACGCCGCGACTGTTACTGACCCCCATGTTGATCATGGTCGCCGTTGTTAGCCATACAGCAGCCGATGCGGGTTATGTGTTGGTGATTCCGATTGGGGGCGTGATGTTTTATGCCGCCGGCAGACATCCGCTGGCTGGCATCGCCGCTGCCTTTGCAGGTGTATCTGGCGGTTTCAGCGCCAACTTCATCCCGTCGGGAATTGACCCGTTACTGTCGGGTTTAACCCAAGAAGCAGCGGGGATCGTCGACTCAACGCGCACCGTGAATCCGTTGTGCAATTGGGGTTTCACTTCGCTGTCTTCGTTTTTAATTGTGGGGGTGGGATGGTTCCTAACGGATCGGGTGATTGAACCCCGTTTGCGTGGAACCGCGGTGGACGGAGATCCAGAGGACATGCCGAAGATGGAGGAATTGAACTCGGCCGAGACGCTGGCGATGTGGGTTGCATTGGGTAGCATCCTTTTGTCTGTTGTCGGTCTGGCCGTATGGATCATGCAAGAAAACTCAGCCTTGCGCGACCGCTTCGGATCGCCGACCTCCTATGGAACTAAAATGGTCAGCCTGGGGGCAACGTTTGGCAAGTCAGAAAATCCTCTAGAGGTCACGCAGCTCGAGCCCAAGGGCCCGGCGCGAATTGCCGGTGTGAAAACGGGCGATGTTATTGAAAAAATTGGCGAGGCCGATGTCACGGAGGAATCGCTTCCGGCAATTGTGAAAGCCTTGAAGGTCAATCGAGAAGTTCCCATTACTATTCGCCGCGATGCGGAATCGTTGGAATTGACCATCACTCCTGAGATTCAAGCGATTGCGGGAGCTCCCCTCATGAAGGCGATCGTTCCACTGATTTTTTTAATGTTTATCATTCCAGGACTCGTCTACGGCTACCTCGCGGGGAAATTCAAAACCCATCGCGATGTAATCAAAGGGATGGCCAAGACGATGGAGACCATGGGTTATTATTTGGTCCTGGTCTTTTTTGCCGCTTTGTTCATCGGGGCCTTTGGAGCTTCCAACATCGGAAATCTTTTGGCGATCAAAGGTGCAAATTTTCTACAACAGATGGGGGCACCCGCTCCTGTCACGATCGTCGGTATCATTTTACTTGCCGCAGCGGTCAACCTGCTCGTCGGCTCCGCCTCGGCCAAATGGGCCATGCTGGCTCCTGTCTTTGTACCGATGCTCATGTATCTAGGAATTTCGCCAGAATTGACGCAGGCCGCCTACCGGGTGGGGGATTCCACGACCAACATCATTACTCCGATGCTCCCCTACTTCCCCTTGGTCGTGGTCTATTGCCAACGGTATGTCAAAAACACCGGTATCGGTACGGTCGCTGCCATGATGATGCCTTTTTCATTGACGTTCCTCGTCACCTGGACGCTGTTCCTGTTACTCTATTGGCAACTTGGAATTCCGCTGGGATTCTCGGCGCCATATGTTTACGAAATCGCTCAATAGGCAATCGACCTTCGTCACGCATGCACGTGTGTTTGACGCAGACGATAGCTGCCCCAACGTGGTTGCCCCCAACGTGGGTGCTACGGTGTTCGTCTCTGGTGTTGCCCTAGCGTGGCGCCAGCAGGCACTCCGTTTTGCTTTAGGTCTGAGCTCACAGCCTCACTCGATCACTTCGTAATCACCTAGAAATTTCGTAGACACCCAGAAGCGAAGTATTGCGAAACCGACACGCTGCCTTCGTTAAATCGACAGCAACGGGAACATTTGGAGGTCGCCCCGCTCTGGATGGAGAACGTACATGGCCGACGCTGGGGATAGAGCCAATCCAGATTAAACGCTAAAATAAGGGCCTTAACGAAAATTATCCGAACAGGAATGTGTTGATGAATCAGATCGTGAAACTCCCCTTACGTGCAGAGGTCCCCGAAAGTGATACTTGGGATTTGAGCTCTTTATTTCCTCACGACGAGGCCTGGGACGCCGCCCTGTTGGAATTCCAAGGTTTGTATCCGGGTTATAAAAAGTATGCCGGCAAACTATCCGAAAGTCCCGCTACGTTAGCCGCTTGCCTTCAGTTTGACAGTGAGCTCGATCGTCGGGCCGAACGACTGGGAAATTACGCGTTTCTAAAGTCAGCCGAAGATCAAACCAATTCGACTTATCAGCGTTTGGTCGGTCGCTTTCAGTCGGTGGCAGTTCGCGCGAGTGAAGCGGCGAGTTATATTCGCCCGGAAGTTTTGGCGATAGACGAGTCCACGATGGCGACGTTCCTCGCGTCTTCCGAACTAGCCCCCTACCGATTGATGCTGGAACGCCTTGTACGTTACAAACCTCACACACTCACGCAGCGCGAAGAAGAGCTCCTGGCCATGCAAGGGGAAATGGCGGGGGCCGCCAGTCGAATCTTCAGGCAATTACACGATGCCGACCTGAAGTTTGGAAATGTGGAAAACGAACACGGAGAATCGATCGAGCTTTCGACATCCAACTTCACCCAATTTCTACAATCTCCCCAACGCGAGGTCCGCAAAAAAGCCTTTCATCAGTTTTATGCCCAATTTGAGGGACACAAACACTCGCTGGCAGCCATGTTGAACGGCTCGATTCAGAAGGACATCTATTATGCTCGCGCTCGAGGCTACGACTCCGCCCTAGGTGCGGCTCTGTTTTCCGACAATGTCCCGTTGACCGTGTACGACAATTTAATCAGTTCGGTCCGCGATAATCTACCGGCACTCCATCGCTACTACGATTTGCGAAAACGCAAAATGAATTTGCCGGACATCCACCACTATGACACCTACGTTCCGATCCTCAGCGACTTGGCGATTGAACACAGCTGGGAGCAAGCGGTGGAATTGGTTACCGCTGCGTTGGCTCCTTTAGGAACCGAGTATGTCGACGCCTTGAGATCGGGTTTACAAGGTCGCTGGTGCGATCGATATCCCAATGCCGGCAAACAAAGCGGGGCCTTCAGCTCCGGGAGCTATGACGCGCCTCCCTATATTTTGATGAATTACAAACCGATGATTCTGAACGATGTGTTCACGCTCGCCCACGAAGCCGGCCATTCCATGCACACCTATTTGTCCGTACAAAATCAACCGTTTGAATATTACAATTACACGATCTTCGTCGCTGAAGTGGCCAGTACGTTCAACGAACAACTCCTCTCGCATCACCTGCTGGAGCATGCTCACGATGACCGTCAACGAGCATTTATTCTGAACAACGAAATCGACGACATTCGCGCGACCGTTTTCCGGCAAACCATGTTTGCGGAATTCGAAAAGATTACCCACGCGATGGCCGAAGCTGGCGAACCGCTGACCATCGAAGCCCTACAGAGCACGTATTCCAAACTCCTCGAAGATTACTTCGGGCCGGAATTTATCATTGATCGCGAACTCTCATTGGAATGCCTCCGTATTCCTCACTTCTATCGTGCCTTTTACGTTTACAAATACGCGACGGGGATGTCCGCCGCGATCGCGCTGAGCCAAAAGGTCTTACGCGGAAACCCCTCCGACCTAAATGATTATCTCGGTTTCCTCCAAGGGGGATGCAGCAAATATCCGCTCGACTTGTTAAGAGGGGCTGGGGTCGACTTGGAACGTCCCGAACCCGTAAACACGGCGTTACAGCATTTCGGAAACCTAGTCGATCAACTGGACGCACTGCTGTAATCGAGGCCCGGACGCCTCCCCGCAACTGGGATGGCTTTTCAAACGCGACTTTTTCCAGCCCGTTGTGTAAACTGAAGTTGACAGATAGGACAAAGAGCCTGTCCCAAAACTGGTCGGAATCATCAGCCAAAACGCGAGAGCGTCCGGTTCGACCGAATAAACCGGGGGCTAGAGCAACGCAGCTAATAGTTTCTGGGATAGGTTCTAACTTGGAAGGGGTTTGGGAAGCGATGAAGGAACCACAAACGATGAGTGGCTGGCGGGTGATCGCTTGTTGTCTTTTTCTGCTAAATAGTGCCGTTACCTGGGCGCAACAACCAGAAAATAAAACCACAGGTGTTGCCACAACCACCGCTCGCGTTGATCGTCAGGAGGCTGACGCGTCATTTGTGACTGCACTTCGAGAAATTGCCGCATGGTGCCACACCGAGCAACAAGGTGAATACGCGCAGAAAACACTCGCCAACTTCCTTGTCCGAGACCCGGGACGTCTCTACATTTTTTTGCCTACAGAAACCAAGTTCCCCCCATCGAGCGCCACTCAGGATTTTGAACGAAAGTGGTACGATAAAATCCAGGCTGCACGCAACGATCACGCCATCGCTCTCTGGGAATTAGCCCGAGAAGCGGCGGATCGCGGTCAAGGTGCGGAAGCCTATCAGTGGGTCCACGAAGTTCTCCATTGGAACCCAGAATTTGAAGCGGCCCGAACCGCACTGGGACACCGCTTGGTCACCGAAGGCTGGCAACCCTACTCCGAAAGGGCCAAAGTTAAACGCCCGACTCGCAAACACGCTTTAACGGGCTGGGAAAGCGGGACCTACATCCAGGTCACGACAGACAATTTTAATGTAATCTCCGCAGCCGACGAAGCCACGACACTGAAACTGTCCGAACAGCTGCAACGGTGGGAATGGGTTTGGCGCCAAGTCTTTTTTGATTACTGGAGCAACGCACAGACACTTTTGAACAAACTGGATGGTAAAAGCCCAGGCCGCAACTCAACGAAAAAGTATGATGTCGTTTTTTTTGCTGATCGCGACTCCTATATTTCAACCCTCCGCCAACACGTCCCGCAAATCGTCGACTCGACCGGCTACTACAGTGAAAAATTGCAAACCTCGTTTTTCTACGCGGGCAATGAGGTCGACTCTTGGCGACATGAACTCACGCATCAATTGTTCCAAGAGTCCGTGCGAACTTCCCCAATCCCCTTCGACCAAAATTTTATTTGGCTGGGCGAAGGCATTGCCATCTACATGGAGTCGTTACTCGATTTCGGCCCCTTCGCAACTCTGGGAGGTTTCGATTCGGCAAGTTTGCAATACGCCAGAATGCGACAATTTCGTGAAAATTTTCAAGTCCCATTGACCACACTGAACACGATGACGCAAACGGCTTTTTTAGAAAATAGCGATGTGCGACGGCTATACAGTCAGTCCGCGGGGCTCACTCATTTCTTCATGCACGCCGAACAAGGTGCCTTGCGTCCCCACCTGATCGAATTGTTAGACCTGATCTATCACGGGAAAGTGAAACCGACCAGCTTTGAAAAGATCCTGAAGCGATCTGGCCAACAAATCGACCTGGAGTATCCCAACTTCCTGAGAGTCGACAATCGAACGCTCGTTGATTATTTGCTCGTCCCGGAAGGGATCAGCCAACTGGCTCTATCCGATTCGCACTTAGACGACGATGGATTCGCTGTCATCGGACGCTGCCGCCAACTGCGATGGTTGGATATCAGCGGCAACGATCCCACAACGAGTCAACTTCAAGCCCTTTCGGCCTGCGGGCAACTACGTCAACTATTTTTGACTCGCTCAAAAATGTCAGCCGGCACCCTCTCCGAACTGCAAGCCCTAACTCAATTGCAAAATCTCGACCTCTCGCATTCCATTCTGGAGCCCGCAGCTTTTTCTGAGCTCGCACTTTTAACCAACTTGCAAGAACTCGGCCTGGCGGGAACCAATGCCGACGATTCGATCATTGAGATTCTCATACAGTTGAAGGACCTCAAAGCGATCGATCTTTCAGCCACCGCCGTCACCCCCGCGGGACTTGACCGCCTGAAGCAAGCGCGTCCTGACCTGAATATTCGCCAATAAAATCAACCCACTGGAAATGTTTGAGCCACCGATGAACCACCCCAATGGAGCCCTAACCAAACAACCCTGGCGACTGGCCGAACTCTCGTACGCGGAGGTCAAAGAGGCCAGTTATCAAGTCGCCGTTTTGCCGCTGGGTGCGACCGAGCCTCACAATTTACATCTGCCCTATGGCACCGACATTTTTGAAGGCCAAACGGTCGGGGATCTCGCTTGCCAATACGCTCATGAACGAGGCGCCCGTGTTGTCTTGTTGCCGACGATTCCGTTTGGTACTGAGACCAATCTTCGCGAGTTCCCGTTGGCCATTAACATCAATCCGTCAACTCTCAATCTCATTGTCTCCGACATCGTGCAGTCGTTAGTCAACAGCGGCATCCAAAAAATCGTCTTACTGAACAGCCACGGCGGAAACGAACTGAAACCACTGCTGCGTGAACTGTATGGACAGACCTCGGCCCATCTGTTTCTGTGCAATTGGTTTCAAGCGATCCGCGATGTTTGCGATGGCATTTTGGAGCACCCTGACGACCATGCCGGTGAGATGGAGACCAGCTTTGCCCTGGCCTATTTTGGGCACTTGGTAATGCGACAACCCGATGGAAGTTTGGCCGCCGACGCTGGAGCCAAACGCCCCTCCCGATTCCATGCCATTAATCAAGGCTGGGTTTCAATTTCGCGACCGTGGCATCTGCTAACGACCCATTCGGGCGCGGGCAACCCCCACGCTGCTTCGGCTGTCAAAGGCGAAAAGTTGGTGCAGGCCGCAGCGAGCCGGTTAGGAGATTTTCTTGTGGAACTTTCGTCTTCCGAGCTCGACCCTTACTTTCCGTTTAGTCCCGACAGTGCCTGATCGTTCCGGGGGAAATTGAGGATTGAGGGGCGATGATTCTCTCCCAATCCCCGCCAGGATTTTAGCCTTTCAGCGCCGCTGACCCGAAATGTCCACCACTTTCGGGCATGGGGGAGTAATTGAACAAAGAGCCTATCCCAGAACCTATTCAACGTGGGGCACTAGGCCCCGGTTGATACGGTCGAACCGGACGCTAGCGCGTTTCGGCTGATGATTCCGATCCGTTTTGGGATA
>JBGSIY010000591.1:0-2693 GCA_041742275.1 Pirellulaceae bacterium
ATTACGATTTTTTAGAATGAAAAAGGTCTATTCGAGTGTCAGGGGAGTAACTCAACGTGTATTGAGATGCCCAGCGAAGTGATGAACAGTTTTTAACGGGCGTTTGACGCCTAACAGGTCGTCTTCCCATCCACGTATGCATGTCTAACAAATAACGCTGCCCTGCATGTGACGCATTAGAGAAAGACAGCGAACGAAAATTGGCGAGGAGAAAAATTCGCGTTGAGTCCTCGAGCGTTTAGCAGGCATTGATGACTTCCAGCATTCTGACCAGGTGGCGTTCACGCGTGAAGTTTTGTTGGTAATACTCGATAGCAGCCGCGCTCATAGCTTGATAGTCGGTAGGGGATAAATGAATCAGCTGGGAGAGAAGCAGCGACAATTGTTCGGCATTGATTTTGTTCGCGGGCAGCATCCACCCTGTTTGGTTATGAACAATTTGTTCAGGGATCCCTGCGTGTTCCGTGCTAATCACAGGCGTGCCATAGGCCATGGCTTCGATGATCGAGAGGGGTTGCCCTTCCCAGGGATACCACGTGGGGAGAACCAAGACGTGAGCCTGCTCCAGCATGCGATCCTTGTCAATACCTGAAACGGTGCCATGGTACCGAACTTTGCCTGCGAGAGGAGAGGCAGAAACTCGCTTTCGAAATAAGTCGGGCAGATTTCTGGCCGGATCGCCTCCACTCGATTCTGCCACCGATTGAACAAAACCTCCGCAGAAGTCGACTTGAATCTCGGGATTGTGCTCTTCGATCAATTCCTCGATGGCTTTTAGCAATACATAGTAGCCTTTTGTCTCCATAAGATTAGACAGATACAGAACTTTCCATGGCTCTCCGGGACCAGGGCGATTTTTAATTTGGCTAGTAAAGTTTTTGGAAGTGGGTTGAGGGAGGCCATTGGGTACGACTCGAATTTTTTCAGGACTGTCGAGAAACTCAAATTGTGATTTCAGGATCTCGCCTAAAACGATAATCGTATGCACTCGCCGGAGCATCCAGCGTATCAACGCCTGTCGATTTCGACCGCTTTCTTGGTAGAAAAGCCGGTAACCGCCGCCGTGAAGATGGATAAGAATTTTTTTTCGTAAGACCCATGCTCCGAAGATCATAAGAAAATCACGATAAAAACCGACTGCGGAGGTCGAAATAATAATATAAACCTTGTGGACAAATAACATCTTGAACCAGGCCTCAAAGACCTTGATCAGCGTAAAGAAGGCGCGATTCAGACTCATGCGTCCGGCAGCTTGCGTTTCACCTGCTTGCGTCAGGTTCACTTCCGTAACCGATTGACGTTGCTGCTTCAGATGATCGGCTAACATATCAAAAGCGAGAGAGACACCCATGACGGTCTCACCCGTTTTGGGACCGATCATCAAAAGCTTCTCATGGAGGATGTCTCTCGTAGCCTCATGCGAGCGAGTAGGTTTAGGATTCACGAAATGATTATCAATTTAAGTAAGTTGCAAGACGAAGAGCGACGGACATTCAGTCTGATCGGACACCCTATTTTATTTGGCCAAAACCAATAGGGAGTATCCACCAAACCATCGCGCGGCTAGTTTCTCGCTCACGCGGGAAACGATCCAACGTGGAATATTCGCAATGGCCCGTTTGGCGGAAGGATGTTCTCGATAAAGTTCAATCGCAGTTGGCGTAAAGGCATGGTCGAGGATTTGATGTCCCGTGTCACGTATTGTTGCCAAAGCTGTTTCGCTGGTGAAATAATGTAAATGGCCGACTTTTTCTCGGGCGCTGGCAACGCGACCGCGAAAAACGGATGATAGATGGATGTCTAAAGGGATATGAAAAATTTTAAAGGTCGCTCGAGGCCGACAACGTTCGATGAAATCCAAATAATCGGGGACGTGTTCAAAAACATCAATCACCAACAACAGGTCGAAAACCTCTTCCGATTGCAACAGGTCCGCTTCTTCAAAACGGAGATTGGCTTGATCCGTCTGCTTGGCCATTTGGATTGCGTCGTGAGAGATATCAAAACCCGTGTAGGATATGTCGGGTTGGGCAATTTTTTGGGAGAGTTCGCGGATCACCCCCCCAGCACCGCAACCAATCTCGGCAATCCGATGAAATTTCAGTTTATGACCGACGATCATTTTGTGAATATGCCGGGCCTTGAAAGGGGAATCCTCCATATGCCAGGTCGGGTTGTTTTGCAGGTACTCACCGTCGCCGTAGATATTCATATTTCATTGCCTTCAATGCCTTGAAGATGAGTGGGAAAAGAGAAATTCATGTGGGGTTTTTGAAGTGTCTGGCAAGCAGACAATGCTCATTATTTTGGGTCGGGAATTTGATAACGCCTTTGAGCCAGATTTCGACTTTTAGCCGCAAGAAAATATTTTTTTTCGGCAATCGATTGTTTGATTCATTCGGAAGTTTGTCGCGATTGGATGGGCACAGCAGGGTTGCCACCGACCACAGTTCAATCGATGCAAATCTTGTTGCCGCAGCAGAAAGTGATGGTCCCGTTGTTCTAGTATAGTTAGGTTGTCGAATTTGGTTTTCAACTTATCCGAATAAATAGGATCAAGTTAAACGGCTTATTTTCACGTATCGGTCACAAAAAATCACATGAAAAAGGGGTTTAACTGCGCGATGGTTTCATCTGGTCGTTGGGTTTACGTTCCCGGTTCGCGCTACGGAGGGGCCCGTTTACGGCGATAA
>JBGSIY010000592.1:0-4026 GCA_041742275.1 Pirellulaceae bacterium
GCGACAGGAATTGTCTTCGCCCTGGGTGGTGTTGCTAAAGGCCTGATTGCCATCGGCGGATTGGCTGTCGGTGGTGTTGCCATCGGAGGATTATCGCTCGGTATCGTTAGCGTGGCGGGCGCAGCCATCGGAGCTTTGGCCATTGGCGGCGGTGCCTTGGGCTACGACGCTGTCGGCGGGTTGGCCATTGGATGGAACTCAGCCACCGGTGGAGCCGCCATCGCCCATCACGTCGCCTTTGGTGGTGGAGCCCTCGCACAGAACTTTGCTGTCGGTGGCGGTGCTGTAGCGCGTCAAGTCAACAACGAGGCAGCTCAAGCGGCCGTGGATCAACATTGCTACTACTGGATGCTACAATGGGTTGTCGACAACCTGGTACTGTTTATTGTTTCAAATGTCTTGATTTCTATATTACCAGCCATCTTGCTCAAAATCGTTTACAAACGGATGCCTACGATCGACCATGTATCGTAAGTCAGGTGAACAGCCGAGGGTTCCCGTAACAAGATGGCTCGCCGCCAGCATGTTGAACCCAGGATTGTGGAAACTCCTGGCGATCGTTCCCAGCATCCAGACTGCCATTCAGAACGCAAACGAACAGGACTTTCCCGGTGTTCCCAAGGCCAAAGTACCCGTTGGTCGAAACGGTCCTCTTGCCCGCATCCCTCTCCCCGACAAGAATCCCCGCCGCCAACTAAAAAAATCCGATTTTGCCAATTGAATTCTACTGCCGACGATAGTACTATTAACACTAGTACGAAAAGAAGACTCTGTTGAGAGGGCTGAAATGGCTAAAAAACCGGTGGATCGACTGGGAGAGATGCAGCGGCAAATTTTGGAATTGCTGTGGAACCATGACGGAATGACCGTGCAGGAAGTGCTCGATCAAATCAACCTGAGTGACAGGCAATTGGCTTACACCACTATTCTCTCAACCTTACAAGCATTGCAACGGTCCGGATGGGTCCGGCCGACGAAAGAGGGGCGGGCTCATCGCTACCATGTGACCAAAACGCGTCGCGACGCAGGAACTACCAGCCTGCGAGATTTTATTAAACGCACATTTGGGGGGGATACGAAACTCCTCTTTGAATCGCTTTTGAGTGACACACGCCTTTCGGACGCGGATTTGGCCACGTTGAAAAAGATGATCGAGAACAAACAAGGGGAGAACCGATCGTGATACCTTGGATTGCGAACATGAGGATATTCGATTCGTCGGAATGGCTGTGGACGGTGCTGCAAATTTCGATTGTCTTGAGCCTGTCGATCGGAGCTTCTTACTTTTGGCGGCGTCGATCCACGATGGCCCATCGCGCCTTGTTATGCGGGCTGTTGATTTCCCTCGCGGCCCCGCTGATTGGAATGGGCGTTGGAGTTCTTGGATGGGGAATTGTGTCCCCCACCGACGGTTTTGTTCCACCGGCCGCACGTTTCGCGATGGAGCATGAATCACATGAGCCCGAACTAGGTCTGCGGCACCCGGAGCCGTCACAGGCCGTTAATTCGCTTGTGCCGGGACTTCCTGAAGACGAACCGATGCCTACAGGTTTGGCGAATCAAAATCGGATTTCCACGTCCACTGCTACCACAACGTCGTCAAGGATAGGATCGGCGCCAATCAATCCAGGCTGGTGGCAGGCAATGAATTCGGAAATGGCGAGGGATTTCCTCAAACAACCCATGTTCATCGGGTTGATTTTGGTTTGGGGAATCGGCAGCGGATGGTTGTTGATTCGTTTGTTGGCAGGCATCAGGCGCTCCTACGATTTGAGGCAGCGGGTACAACCATTGGATGATGACGCGATGAAGGCGGTTCTGGCGTCGGTGATGCATCAGATGGGGATATCGCGAGAAATCGCATTGGGTAAATTGGCAGCGATCAACCGCCCGATGATTTGGTGTTGGGGGCAACCAATAATTGTGCTGCCACCGAACTATCGTCTGCTTACACAAGTGGAATGGTCGACGGTATTAGCTCATGAACTAGCCCATTTGCGTCGGCACGATCATCTCTGGTCACTCGCCGGAAAATTTTTCGTCTGCCTTCTACCCTGGCATCCGCTAGTGTATTGGGCCGTCCACCGCCTAAGTGTGTTTAGCGAGCGAGCTTGTGATCAAGCGGCCATTGCGTTGGCTGCATCTTCTCCTGCTGCATTGGCAAAATATGCTAGAGGCTTGCTGGAGTTCGCAGAGGCTGCCCGTGAAAAGGGTTCCCAACCACCTCCATTATTTGCCCCGTTTGTGAGTCGCGAGGCTGGCTTAGTAGGACGCGTGCGTTGGTTGTTGTCACCGCAAGCCGCCGAGGCCCCAGCGGGGGTTAGATTTCAAATCGGGATTGCATTATTGACCACGACCCTCCTGATGTGTTTACTGCTCCGTCCCGGTTCGGAGTACAAGACACCTGATCCGCAGCGACTGACACTCGTTGCCAATCTTGACCGGGAAGATCCGTTGGTTGAACTCGAACCGGGGGTCCGGTTACTGGGACAAGCCAATCCGTTTGGCGATCTGCCGGAGGCCATTGATTGGAAACAGGATCCGCAAGGTCGTTTGATCGCGTTTGTTTGTGAGCATTCGATCTATTTATGGGATGTGGAGGCCGCCCGAGCGAGCCACACTTTTGACCTTGCATATTCCCTTATTGATGCGAAGTTGAGTTGGTCTGGAGATGGACAACGATTGGCCGTTGCTCCCTGCGCGATGAATCCGAACATGGCCGAGGTGATCTTGTTTAATCGCAAATTGGAAGAGATCGGTGCATGGAAATTGAACGACGCTCCATCTCAGCCGGCCGGCACGGCCTTCCCCAATCGAAACAATCGCGTTACGGCTCTCGAATTTTCCCCCGACGTGAGTCAATTGGCCTTCACGGCAAACCGAAAACTCTATTTAGCAGACGTCGACTCGGTTCGTTTTGTCAATGAATTTCCAGCAACTACTCAGGGGGCCATCACTGAAATCTATTTCCGTGACGAATACATCTACGCCATCGGTAACGGTTCATTTAGGGTTGATCTTGATCTAAAAACCAGCTCAAAACTGCCGCAAGAACTCGAAACGCTGCAAAACTGTTACGCCAGTTGTTTTGACCGCAAACGAGACGAGATTTGGACAGCGACGACCAGCAAAAGCCGAGTGGTCAACTTGGCGTCCGGTAGCAGCAAAGTCTTAGAAATGGATGAGGGCCTCTACACCTACACTGCCACCCTCTCTGCCGACGGATCGATGGTTGGATTGGTTGCCTATCCTCTGGCGCCCTCGAACCAACGCGCCAATCGTGGTCAACTCTTGATCTACGACACTCGGTCCCACTCGCTCAAATACAAATTTGGTCGGATCGCTCAAGGGTTAAGGCGAATGGAATTCTCGCCCACAAATGACGCCGTCCTTGTTTCCAGATATGGCTGCCGAGGGGTCCAACGGTGGCCAATCAACCCAAACCAAATCGAGCAAATCGCTGGTGATCAACCTCTGGAAACAGCGTCGTTTATGAACATTACTCAGAATGGCACCCATGTGATTGGCTCCGGTGCGACCTCTACGTCCGTTTACGACTGGACGACAGGAGAGCAAATATCGGCCAGTCCATTGTTATTAATGCTCCCTTCGCTGACGAGCGATCGTTATTTTGGAATACAACAAGCGGGTTTCGGATTCAGCTTAGAAGCGCGTTCGCTGGCGGACGGGGCGACTCAAACGATCGTCAAATATAGCCCTAAATATTCAATGATGACCGATCTCATCAATCGACTATTTGGATCCCCTGTGCAATCAACCGTATATCCAGTGCTGCCGATCGCGATTGGGGTGGACGAAACAAACGACTTGCTGCAGGTTCTAGTCAATGACACCAAGCACGGTCTTCGCGTCCAAACATTTGACCTGAAGACCCACCAAATTCTCAATGATGTTCTGTTTGATCGACCTGCCCGGTCGCCCATGGATTGGAATTTTCATTTTGGATGTGCGTTGACGGCCGATGGGTCTCGAATGGCAATCTGCGAAGCGGGCCAATTGCAAGTC
>JBGSIY010000593.1:0-5420 GCA_041742275.1 Pirellulaceae bacterium
TCCACAAGTTGAGGTCGCCAGGCAATGTTTCAATGTGTTCGTTTGCAGACCGAACTGATTTTTGCAGTGATATCAAAAATCAGCCAATCGGCTGCTACCGCACTTCTCAGGTCAATTGGTGCAAAAATGGGACTATCGCTCAATGTCTAACCGTGACGTGGACGGCAACGACTCCCGTAGACGGTTTCGTGCGGTTCAAACCGATAATGTCATACTGTTTATTCGGATTTTTAGGTGGGTTTTGGTTGGAGCTGTCGTCGATTTGCGGGTTGCAACGGTCATAACGACCAGGTTGAAATCGTAGACTCGGGATTTACGACATCGGGGTTAGTTTCTACTGAGGGAAATTTGAATTAGAATAGCAGTTGGCCCGTGAACGGCATTTTCCTGGCCGCAAAGCCGGTATTTAAAGCGAGTTTACGTTCGCGATTTATCTGGTTGGGTGCATGGCAGGCCTCGATTGCGTGGTTGTTTACCAAGGCGACTCGAGTTCCCCTGGTGCTCATTGGTAGATGCATCGTCAGATGGTCACTCCCAAAACAATCCAGCCAGCGCATTGCTATGGTGAAAAAGCGTTGCACTGCTGGGCGAGAATTTTAACGACTTTTCTAACGTCATTTTTGAAAATTAGGTTGAATGTTGATGAAGAAGCTTTTAATCGCGGTAGGGTTGTTGTTATTCGTTACTGTTGGTTGTGAAACGACGAACTACGAAGCGTTAGATATCAAAGCGAAACTGAAAGAGCTCGATTCTAAATTGAATTCCGGTTCTGGTGGAGAAATTCCTGCCGACCTGAAGCAGCGGATAGAGCAATTAGAAAAAGAGTTAAAAGAAATTAAGGAATCGATTCGCGAGGTCACCGCTGCCAAACTCGATGTCCAGCGTCAGCAAGAGGACGCAATAGCACAGGATCTGCAAACCCTCGGAGGAAGTGTCACGGTCGATGAACGAGGATTGATTGAAGAGGTTGATCTCAAAAACAGTCGCAGTACGCCGGAGGCTGTCGCGAAGTTGAACGGTCTGTCGTCCATCAAAGTCTTGTTGGTCAATGGTGCCGACTTGAAACCTGAAAATTTTTTGACGATCGGAACTCTGAGTACACTGGAACGCCTGGAAATGGAGTTGGCTCCCGCCTCGGTGGAAGCGTTACAAAAATTGAGCGGTTTAAAGAAATTAAAGTTCTTGCAGCTTTTCCGGTCTGACGTTTCTGACGAAGGCATGGCTGCTCTGGCTCAACTCTCACAGTTGGAGCAATTGAGGATTGGGCAAACCCGTGTTGGCGATGCGGGGCTGGAGCATTTTCGAGACATAAAGTCGTTGAGGGCGATTGACTTGAGCGATTGCAACCGCGTTTCGGATAAAGGATTAGAGATATTAGCGGGCTTGCCCGAAATGGTGTTTTTGAAAGTCTGGGGTCCCCAGATCACGGACGCTGGAATGGTTTCTGTGGGCAAAATGAAGAAATTGCGTGTCTTGGGATTAAATGACACAGCCGTGACCGATGTCGGTATGGGCGAACTCAAGGGTCTCTCGCAATTGAATGAGATTCATTTATTCAGAACCAATGTGGGTGACGGTGGGATTGCTCATCTGTCGTCGCTACCCAAGCTGGCAAATTTGAACTTGCGGGATACAAAAATATCAGATTCCTCAATCAACTTGATCGCGGAGCGTTTGAAAGAGATCAAAATTCTTGACTTGAGCGAAACGAATTCTCCTGGCGTGACCGATGCCTCCATGGAAGCGTTCAAAAAAATGACCAGTCTGCAGGACTTGAATTTATGGAGCACCGCAGTTTCGGATCCGCTCGTTGCGAATCTCAAAGAGCTAAAAAACCTAACGCGTTTGAATCTCGACAAGACTCAAATTACAGATGCGTCGGCAGACGACCTGGTGTCGATGCAGCAATTGACTTGGTTGCACGTGGGCTCGACTCAGATTGGCGATGCGACCGCCAGCAAACTGGTTGAGCTGAAAAATTTAAAATATTTAAACGCCTCCTATACCAAAATGTCGGAGGACGCCTTTTTCGATATGGCCGACACACTGTCGGAATTGGGTTGTATCGTAGTGGGCCCCTAACTTCTACTGACCTGGCTTACCTGCGGCATTTGCCCGTCGCTCAGGTCTGTCACTGGCCAACTCGTTCATAATCAGATCACAGACGTCTGTGTCCCGAATTTCCGCGGGTAGGCTTGTATGAAATCCCTGAGTGATGAAGACGGCTTGGGCGACCGTTTCGTCCGTGACGATTCCATGTGATCCTTTGATTAAATCGGCGTTCAGAGGAATGGAGCGCGTGGTGGGATCAAAGAACAGTTCAACGGGATCGTAGCCTGGCTTGCGATGAATGTCGACCGTTCTCGCGAACGAAGGGGCCCTGGCGTCATCGCTCCACCAATAATAGGCTTGCCAGCTGTTGGGATTTGAAACCAAAATCACATCCCCTGCCCTTTCGTGGTCCATTTTGAGAGCAGCGCGATTCTCTCCCTGCAGAATCGATTGAATTCCTTCGACATTTTCGAATAATTCCGACACTTTACGGATCACTTCCGGATTGCGGTTTTTGACAAAGACGTGAGAAAACTGATGGTCGACGAGAGCCCAAGCGGGGCTATTGGCGAAATCGATGACTTCTCCCGAGCCCGTCGTTTCGGGAATGGTTTCGAGCAGTCCGGCTTGGCGGAGAATTCGATTGGGGTAGGTGACATGGTCAACGGACTGGATCACATATTCACTTACGAGCATCCATTTCACGGGCATATCATGGTATTGATTTTCCAACTGATCAATCAAATGGAGCAGAAGTGAATCGAGTTCGCGGACGGCGTTCTGGGCTTCTTCACTGTCGGGGCCAAACTTTTGCGCTGCGTAATCGAGATGCGGAATATAGATATAGAAGAAATCGGGATGAAACTTTTGCGTGAGTTGAATGACCGAATCGGCAATCCAGCGACTGGATTTAATATTAGCCAAAGGTCCCCAAAAGTGTTGCAAGGGGAAATGCCCGAGGGACTGAAGGAGCTCTCCGTAAAATTCCTGTGGTTTGGTATAGCACCATAATTCTTCGGATCCATCGGGCTTGTGAATCGGCGCGGGCATTGCGACAAAATCGGCATTGCAACCTTTGGAAAGCATCGGAAACCAAGCCACTGATTTTTTGTCCGGGAAGCGGTCCCGCATTAAATCCCAAATTTGAGGTCGTTCGATGACTTTATTCCAAGCGGTCCACATTTCGACTCGTTGGTCGTTCCGCCAATAAAATCCATTGGCAACAACACCGTGTTCGTCGGCGAGTTTACCGGTCAGCATATGGGCCTGTGCGGGCCAAGTCACACTGGGAAATTGGTGTCGAATGTGACCCAGCGAATGCTGCTGGAGTCGCGCCATGGTCTGTGGCAAAAGCGATAAATCGCTGCGTCGAAGCCCTGGAATCGAAACGAGTACAATAGGTGAACTCATAATGTCTTTCGTAGAAATGATTCGAAAAAAAGTTTCGAATTTAGCCATTACCTGAAATTAAAGATTTTAGAAACGCGTAGGAATCACGCACTGCATTGACGGCGTCAAAACTGTGACGACTGAGTTCGACGCAGCAGGGTCCAGAATAACCGATTTCTTGTAAAGCATGAATCACGGGAGGAAACGAAATTTCCCCGTCGCCAAATTTGAGATGGTCATGAACTCCCGCGCGCATGTCCTCAATATGCACGTTGACGATGTCGGATCGCCAGCGTTGAATCTGATCGCTAATCGGTAGCTCGCCGTTGCAGAACAAGTGACCGATATCCATGGTGAGTTTCAAGCGTGGGTGCGTTCTCCATTCTTGCAGGCGGAAATAACCTTTTAAATTGTCAATGAACATTCCTGGTTCTGGTTCAAATCCCAAGGTTACATCGTGTTTTTCCGCCGCTTCTAAAACGAGATCCAGGTTGGCGGACAAATTATCCAGTGCCGTTTGATCGCTGGTTCCAGGGGCGTTGTGGCCAGACCAAATCGAAACGACTTGGCCTCCCAAATGGCTGGCGATTTGACAAGCTCGTGTCAGGAAATCGATTCTCGGCATCGCTTCGGATGGGTCCGCAGTCAAACTCGGCCAATGTTTCCGCCTGGCATCCAAGAGAAACCTCGCGCCCGTTTCAATCACAACCTGCAAACGCAGTTCCTCTAATTTTTTTTGAAATCGCCGTTGCTCTGCCGCAAGGTTCGGCGAAAAAGGGTTCAGCCAAAAGTGATCTAATGACAACGCCACGCATTCGTATCCTGTTTCGGCCAGCAATTCCAGAGCCGACATCGGTTCGTGATGAGCTAATCCATTGGTGTTGTAGCCGAGCAGCATGCGTTGAGACTTCTAAGTAGAAATTGCTATTCAAGCGAATCGAAGATCAGGAACCGAGCTCCCGGATTTAAACTCCAATCGCGCCGTCGCTCCATTTAAACATATAACATTCACTGGTGAAATCGGCCGTATCGCTGACAACGTCTTTATGTCATTGATCGAACCCTTGCCAATAGCAAGCTGAGAGGCAGGAGCGAGATGACGACCACGGCAAACAAAATAGTTCCCCCTCCAAACAGTAGACATAACGCCGCATCCAATGTGATCAAGCTTTTCAAGGCCAGAATGATCAGCGAACGTTTGGAGTTGCCTCCACCATTGGCCCAAGAATTGATGGGGGCCAGAGCAAGGATGGCACGATATCCAATCGACAGAAAGAGAAACGCCGATAGAAATTGAAAGGCTTTGGTATGGGACAAAACGACGGTTGTTGAGGTCCCTGTTAGAATCTGCGGTATCGCGAAGTATCCGGCAAGTGATAAAAGTACGAGCATCGTCCCGGCCATCAACGACATCGTCCGCCCATTGCGTGCCTCGTCTCGTGCCATCCAAGTGATCCCGGCGACATAGATGGCTAACAATAGGGAGCACAGTAGGAGAACCGTCAGGGAACTTTGGGACTCGGGAGCATCACTCGCGACCTGCGAGCCCCCCAGGAGAAAGTTAAGCCCGCGACAGGTCCCCATTGCCAGGGGAGCGAACCAAAACCGCTTGAGTGCGACGTCGTAGAGCCAGATCGCGGCGATGATTGCCAAACATAGCCCCGTGGTTTGAAAGGGTAGAAGTCGCTCGGATGCCATCGATGCGTTGGCATCTAAAATGAATGACAGGATCAAGGCGGTCAGCATCAAGGCGAACACGGCCGCCAATGCCCAACGCGGAGATACGGCGCCGGTGGGAAGAGGCCGCTCCGGGCGTTGTTCCCGATCCCGTTCCAAATCATGCCAGTCATTCAAAATCATGCCACTGGCAAACAGGCAGAGTGAGACAAGGATTAAAGCGGCCAAGGTGCTATTCGGTTCCCAACTTCCGTTCGCAATGAGATATCCAGCTAAGATGTTGCCGGCCGCCGATGGCCAAT
>JBGSIY010000594.1:0-13304 GCA_041742275.1 Pirellulaceae bacterium
TAACGTCTCCAAAGCCGTCGTTACGCCTGCTCGATCAAAGTAATCCGTGACAACGCGAGACCCTGGGGCCAAACTCGTTTTGACATAAGGCTTCACCCGCAACCCCTTGGCCACCGCCTTTTGAGCCAAAATCCCGGCGGCCATCATCACCGATGGGTTACTGGTGTTCGTGCAACTGGTGATGGCCGCAATGACCACTGAACCGTGCCGCAAAACCAGAGGCGGTTGGACGTCCACCGTTCCCGTCGACGCCAATTGTTCGGAGGTCAGCCCGAACCCTCTCTCGGCAATCGGTGCGATCAATGATTGGCGAAAACTTTCTTGCATGCCAGCGAGCAACACGCGATCTTGCGGCCGCTTGGGGCCCGCCAAAGATGGCTCGACGTTGCTCAAATCTAACTTGACAACGTCCGTAAACAGCGGTGTCTGCATGTCGTCGGTGCGGAAAATCTGCTGCTCGCGCGTATACGTTTCCACCAATCGAATTTCTTCATCCGTTCGCCCTGTCCGAGACAGATAATTGAGCGTTTCGGAATCGATCGGGAAAAAGCCCATGGTCGCCCCGTACTCGGGTGCCATGTTGGCGATCGTCGCTCGGTCGGCCAGCGACATATTCGAAATGCCCGGACCATAGAACTCAACGAACTTATCGACGACCCCTTTTTTCCTCAAAATTTCGGTCACCGTCAGCACCAAATCAGTGGCCGTCGTACCGGGTTTCAATTTGCCTGTGATTTCAAACCCAACGACTTGAGGAAGAAGCATATAAATTGGCTGGCCCAACATGGCCGCTTCCGCTTCAATCCCGCCGACGCCCCATCCTAATACCCCTAATCCGTTGATCATGGTCGTATGGCTGTCCGTCCCGACCAAGGTGTCCGGAACACCAATGGGCCCCTGGGCATCCGTCCGACGAAAAACGCACTTGGCTAAAAATTCTAAGTTAACTTGATGAACGATCCCCACGTTCGGCGGAACAACGCGGAAGTTGTCAAAAGCCGTTTGTCCCCAACGTAAAAACTCGTATCGCTCGTTGTTGCGTTGAAACTCCAATTTCACGTTGTTCAACAGGGCAGCACTCGAACCATATTCGTCGACTTGCACGCTATGGTCGATCACCAAATCCACCGGAATCAACGGATTGATCTTGGCCGCATCCCCACCCAAGCGGGCCATGGCCGCTCGCATGGCCGCCAAATCCACCACCGCGGGAACGCCGGTGAAATCCTGCAAGACCACCCGGGCTGGTTTGTACGGAATCTCAACTTTGGCGGGGTTTTTCGCATCCCATCCCGCCAAATTAGCCACATCCACCTCCGTCACCGCATGGCCGTCACAATTCCGCAGAACCGATTCCAATAAGACCCGAATGGAGAAGGGCAAGTTGGCTACTTTGGTCAGCCCGAGATCTTCCAGTTTACTGAGGCGGTAGATACCGACGGGACCATTACCGGAGTCAAAAGTGTCGCGAGCTGCGAAAGGGTTGCTGGATTTTGCCATGTTTGAATCTGGGTTCTCTGAAAGGCTATAAAACGGTCGGTATCGCACCAAAAGATTGCTCCTAGTTTCCAACTTAACGCCGGAAATGTCAACATAACATCCCCTGCCAACACTCGTTTTTGGGGCTTTCACTGAGACATACCGCTGGTCGCCCGCCGCCTCCAGGCTCTTCGTGCCACAATTGCCCAAATTTCAACCTCGTCCGCGGACAACGGCCGTACAAACCTTGGGAGTGGCACCTGCTCGAGCATCACCAACACGTGGCCGTTCAAGAGCCCGCTCTGACCAGATACGAAAAATAATTTGCGAGCAATGAGTTTAGGCACTGAACGAGCTGGTTGTATTCTTTCAACCTTCGGTTTATTTTTCCCCACGACTTCGAGTACGGGAGATTGGCAGCCAACAACCCGACGGGGTTTTCGGACTGACGGCCAAGTAGGGTCGGCAGGCGACGGGTTTTAATTCGATTCGATTTTTGGTTGAATAACGACAGGTCAAAGGCGCTGACGTGCACTCTCAGGCGTTCGCCCTACCCCCCGGATGTTTGAACATCAAATTTTATTGGTTTTTGGAAAGCTGTTACACACATGTCCGCACCCGCATCGTTAACGTCTCTCGTCAAAAGTGGCACGAAACTCTGGCTCGATAGCATTGACCCCCAATTGATCGGGCCCTCCATTGCAAACGGAGTGACAGGCGCCACATCCAACCCGATTATCGTGGCCGACCTGATCAAGACCGGCCGCTTCGATGACGCGATTGCCGAGTGTGTACAACAAGGCCTCAATGACGATGAGATCGCTTGGCAAGTCACCGACCAACTGGTTAGCCACGCCGAACAAGCGTTCATGCCGTTCTTCCAAAACACCCGCGGGAACGACGGCTATGTCAGTTTTGAACTCGATCCTCTGATTGAAGACGTCGAGCTGAACGTGCCTCACGCCCAACGCGTGGAACGGTATATTACCCTAGGAAAAAAATGGTCTGCCGGACACCCCAACCGAATGATCAAGGTTCCTGCCACCCCCGCCGGCTTGGAATCACTGCAAACATTGGCCGCTGCCGGCGTGCCTCTGAATGTCACTCTGATTTTTTCCGCGCGACAATACGAGGCAGCCCGCGATGCCATCTGGGCCGGCGCGCAACGCCTCGACAATCTCGAACGATTCAAAAGCGTTTACAGTATTTTTGTCTCACGCATTGATGTTTACACACAAAAGGCTGTCTCGCAATTGTCTGCGAGTGCTCAGGGTCTCGTGGGCATCTTGAACGCCAAACGCATCTGGCAGCTCAATCAAAATTTCTGGCAAAAAAATGCCTGTCCTTTAAATCAAGAAATGATTTTTGCCAGCACAGGGACGAAGAACCCCACCGATGCTCCTTGGAAATATGTCGGCGCCCTGGCGGGCAGCGATATTCAAACCAATCCTCCCGCCACCAACGACGCGGTGGCTCAAGCCGATGTGGAATTTCATCGTACGGTGGATCAACTCCCCGCCTCCGAAATCATCGCGGAAATCGACAGGGAAGTGGATTTCGATTTGATGGAATCCACATTGATGAGCGAGGGTTTAGAGAAATTTTCAACACCCCAGAAAGGCCTGATTGCGTTGATTGCTGCCAAACGAGCGCAACTCATCAGCAACACATAAAAACGACGGGCCTAGGATATCATGGACCCGTTGGCCGCAGCCGTCCAGGTCGTTCACTGGGACGTCGCATGGCCGACGATGCCACAAGAAATCGAGGAGGCGAGGAATCGAGGTCAGATCAATTCCTCTGTCGTTGTAAAAAAAGACAAAAGAAGTCACCCCATTGTCGGTCCATCTGCGCTGGTCCTGTTGATCAGGCCAGCTTTTTTTGTCCAACAATGCATTTCGTTCCGGAAAAATCGCCATTTTCCGCGGGCCCCACCTCAATGACCGTCCCACGGCACCCATAGCCTCGTTCCGTGAGAGCCCAGGGATCCGCGATCACCCGAGTATTCGAAGACCGGAAAAATATTCGATCGATTCGAACAGCGCATAAAAAAGCTCTCGGCACGTTTGGATCCAGGGGGGTTAAGGATTCCTCGCGCAGTCCGAGAGCGATTGGTCGAAAATCGATCCGAACATCCGTGTTGGATCGACTTCAATTTGTTTGGCACCACTCACTACGGTCAACATCCTGTATCGCGTAGCACTGGCTATCAGAGACAAGCTCCGACGGCCAAACAAATCATAATAATGTTTCCGTTATCAGTAACGTTCGTTGTGTCTCATTGCGTGACTGATGAAGAGCAGATTAGGAAATGAGAAACATTCGGTCAAGGCAAATTTTCGCGTTGGCTTGAGTTTGGCTGGACGATGCTATCGTGAAAAACACCGCGGTTTTCAACCTTTTTTTTCGAAGCAATACCAATCTTACCGGAAGTCTGAAAATTCTTTTTTAAAAAATATTTTTTAAACGAATGTGGATCGCCTTCGTTTTTAATAGTTTGGAGAAGAGGGATACTTGTGGCCTGTCAGAAACATTTCCCCTGCCCGCCACCTAGGCACGATAAAATTGTGCGGATGGCATTTTATATGTCCGCTTGGATTTCATCCCGAAGGGATCGAAGCCATGAGCCGGTGGTCGAACGGCAGCGACACCACCGGCAAAGACGTTACCGATAAAAATTTGCATCCTGAAGGGATGCCAGATATTAGCCGGTGGTCGAGCGCAGCGACACCACCGGAATAATATTGCTATCGACATTGCACCCTGAAGGGGTGCCAGCGACGTTGTTGCTTCGCTCTGTTCGCCCCTTTTTTGGGTTGCTGAAAATGACACGAAATCGGACCGGTGATCTCGCTGGTCTTAAAAGACCAGCAAAGGCCTTCAATACCTTCGGCGCCGACAAACCAAACATTGAAATTATTCTGCGACATATCCTCAGCTATCGAACCGGTTCTATTTTCGGATCGGTGGGAACCGCAGGCCTTTCAATGGTGGATTTTGGTTACGGAGTTCGCCGGGCCTAAGTGGAATGCCGAGCGCGCCTTCAGGTCGCAGCAGCATTACTGGATTGGCCGAGCAACTAACATCGAACATCGCTTGACGATGCTGCCCCGTAAACCGGACCAAGGGATTTCCAGAAGCAGCCAGTAGCGTCTCCGTCCCAGAATGGACATGGAAGGCACTGAGTGTCCAATTGTCGTGACCTTCGAAACCTTGGCTATTGGACGAAAAACGCAGACCGATCTTTTTCAGCTCGCTGCGGGCGATGGGTTGGCTGAGGGTCACAGTTCTGCGAATCATGCTGTGGCGTCGATCTTCGTCACCTTGACCTAGCGACAAGATGATCGGTTCTCGACCCGCCACTTCTATCTCCAGCGACAACGTCGAGTTTTGACGCAGGCCGTCATCGCCAGACAACATCGAGATCGTCAATTGTCTGATTTGCGAATGGCAGTCCGCTCGGTAGCAAGAGGCACGCACCGTGTACTCAGCCCCCGAGCCGGTGAAGGTTAATGTTTCGGACCAAGGTTGCAAGGCACGTGTGACCGAATTGGCTTCGACCGGACCAGCGGTCACGGTATTGGGTAGATCGATCGTTCGCGATCCATTTTGAGCAGGGAAAGAGTCCAGCGCTGGCATCACTACGATTTGAATTCCTGTCAATTGGTCCGGGTTGAAAGTTGAACCAACCGTTAGTTGCCCCGCCAAATCGATGACTTGCTCGATCGAAATCAAATCCTTGGCAATTTCTTCCAGCCGCGTTTCCAGTTGCTGTTGAAATTGAGGGTGGGAAGCCTGAACCACGGGGACTCGTTCAATCTTTTCTTGCAGCGTACGGGTCAGCGCTGTCGAGAACAGGTTCAGCAGATTGCGGATCGCATGCGGTGGAGTATTGTTGTTGTCCAACCCGACGATAAGTGCTCCGACGATTTCCGTGTGGGCAATTTCTGGAGTCGCACGCGATAAGTCGAATCGTTCACCTACAAACGGGGACGGAATCGGCGTGGCGTTGTGCCATTCAATTTCACTCATCCAAAACGGCAGGTTGACTTGTTGGCCACGATGCATGTGCGATTGATTCGCCGGCAGGCTTCCGCGAAATTCTCGTTTGGAGACCCAGTCGTGTGGCTCATGACAAACGACTTTGACCTCCGTCGAGTTTCGTGTCGCGAATCGGGACCGAAACTGGATGACGGCAAAATAAGGACGGTCACCGTCCCGTTCACGTTGCTGGACGACTCGAACATCTTCTAACTTCAAACGCCAGGTTTGTTGTGCGGCAACAGGGCCAGTTATCCCCACCAACATCGTTGCCAGGGCTCCCACCAGGCAGGCGGTCCAAAGTTGGATTTTGTCTGTGCCGTTGATTGAATGGTTTCCCAATGTCTTGTTTCCCAATGTAATGCGTTTCATAATCGGTTCCTTTATTTAGGACGGGCTTTACTCGCGACTGGTTTGCGAATGAGTTGGTTGTTGGGCGGCTAATCTCCACCGCATGGATCTTGATTGATCACCCCGTCAGACAATCCGAATCGACGGCCAACAATTACCTCTACTGCTGCGGGGTAGGCGGGCGTTACGGAAATTTCCGGGCAATTCCTTCGCTCACGCTTCGGGTTGGAATAAATCAAACCGGCCCGCAAGCGAGGGAGTCTGACGAACACGCAAAGTGGCGTCGGCGTCCCGCGAACTTAAAATTCCGAGTGCGATTTCAAAAATTTTCGTAACGCGATTGGTTTTGCTTGCAGTATGGTTCTTAGAAAACGTCCCCAACCTAAAAGGAGAGAAAAATGAGCCAACAAATTGAAAAAATACAACAACGCCATCCATTGTTTCGCAGAGTGCAAACCCCTGGCACTTGGCGATGGTTTTGGATGTATCTGTTGCTGGGCTCGGCATCCGTCCTCATGATTGCGGAATTTGTCGAATTCGGATTTCAGAGCAACCAGACGGCATCCGTGTTTTTAATTCTATTTTTTGCGATCTTTTTGACTGCGAGGATGCATCAAATAGAACGTGCTGTAGCCAAAGACACCCCGCCGGAACAATCAGATCATCATGAATCGATGAAGTAGCGAGGGCGGTGTTGAATCGCAGCACGACTCGGAGAGGGGCGCTAATTAGTCGTGCTACTTTGCGTTCTTCTTGAAGAGGCTGCGGGCTAGGGTGAATGCAGCTTCTTCCGCGAAGTTCCATCGATCGCGATTGCGGGGGTCGTTTTGCAATTGGAATAGTAGGCCTCTAAGCAATGCCTGCAACCCGCGAGTCCTCTGGCCACGTTTCGAAAAAGTCATGCTCAAAAAGTACTCGTCCTCAATCGTTTCCGCTGCTGAAGCTTGCAGAGATTTTGCTCGGGTTAACGCTGATTGGGCTTCCATAAATTCGCCCGATCGATACTGAACAACGCCTAAAGTGTTCAAAAAGTAGGGGTTGTCTGGCTCTGCAGCCAAGGCAACCCGAATTTGTTCTAAGGCCTGAGTCAATTCCATTTGGGGCGACCCCGGTTTTTCGACCAGGTACCAAGCCAAGTTATTATGATGCCAAGCGTCGTCCGGTTTGAGCCGCACAAGTTGCGTCAAAACATCGATCAGCTCAGGACGATCCCCTCGCTCAAAGGCACGATCCAAACTGGCCTCCAATTGAACGATCATCGCTTCATTCGATTCGAATACGACCCAGTCATCGCGGAGGCGATCCATTGCTGGAGTGACTCGATCAGACTCAGCTCTCTGATTGGGTGGACGGCGTCCAACATGTGGCGTTTCCAGGTCGGTTGTTTTCGGAGCGGTCGCTATAACGGTAGGCTGTTCGTCAACCGATGACGCATCGATCGGGCGCGTCGCTTGAAAACGGGAGATCAGTCCTGGTTCGACGCCCAAGTCCTTCAGTTGCTGATGCAGGCTCCCAAAATTCCACCGGTAGATGCACTGGGAATCGTTCGAGTTGAAGTAGAGTTGCGAGCCATCTTGCGAAAAAAGAATATTGCGAACTCGCAATTCTGTTGGCAAGATCAACTGCAATGGTTCGCTGTCTTGCAACAGGTTAAACAGGCTGATCGAACCCGGCGTGATTCCCACTGCCAGTAGTGTTCCATCCGGCGAAAACGACGGCAGTCCATCGGTCGCTTTGATGATTCGCATGGGCCGTTCCCATTGCCCCGTTTGATAAATACGAATCTCTTTCCCAGCAATCGCCAGCACCATTCGCGAACCATCGGGACTGAAGCTGGGATAGCAGCCAGTGAATCCAGGTGCCAGGTTCCATTGACGGCCCGTCGCCACCTCAAAGACATAACAAGCCGGTTCGTGCCAACCAGGAGCAGCCACCCATTGTTCGTCGGGGCTGACCAAGACGAAACGGACATCTCCCTGATTCTTCAGCACTCGCGGGCGCAAGGGCGTGTGGCCTAAATCTGCGACAGCCACCCCGCCTGATTCGGTTGTCCAGGCAAGGGTCTTGCACAGCGGCCCGACGGAGAAACAATTGCTTCGGCTGTGCAACACGGTTTGCCTCGAATCGAACCGAAGTTGGCCACCTGACGAAAGCGTCGAAAGGACTGGCCAGCGGTAAATTGTCCCGTCACGAATGGCCCACAGATTTCCCTTTTGATCGAACATCGGAAAGTTGTACTTCAACGGGGTCCAGTGATGCCGCTGATGGGCCAGATCCAAAAAGTAAAGGCCCTCGGACTCGCTGTCGATCACCATCACCGTTCCGTCGTTGGATAGCGCTAATTGGTAGGGACGAACCAGGGGATTGGGTGTTAGTCCATAACTTTTAAAAATAGAACTCGGGTGATGCTGATATGCAGAAACCTGTTCGGAATCGACGATCGGACCGAGCCGATTTTGTGAAAGGTTGAGCGAGTGGATCTCCATAGGCGCGGTGACGCTGGCGATCGACTCACCGGTTAACACATCCCACAATTTGATCCGCCGCGACCAAGAGGTGGTGGATAAAAAGCGACCATCGAGAGACGCATCCAAGAGGCTTCCGCCAGCGGGGTCGGTCATAAAGCTCCGGACAATATTCCACTCGGGAAGTTCATAGATCGCCACGGTTCCGTCGCTCATCTTCGCTGAAAACCAGCGATCATCAGGGGACCAGAAACCGCGGCTGATTTCTATCCCTTGGCGAGGTTGTGACACCAGTCGAACCACTCGCCCCGTTGCAAACTCGCGCACCTCGATGCGATCGGCATAGATTAACGCGACCATCGTCGCCTCTGGATTCGTTTGCAACCGCAATGCCATCGGTCGGTCCGGCAATTTACCACCCAGGTCAACGGTCATTTGCGCGACATCGTATCGAACCATGCGCCCGTTGGAATCGACGGCCACCACAAAACGGGCGCCTGCCGAAATGGCAAACGCTTCCGATTTCCAGTGAGACGAACCCAACGAATTTTTCCACAGCAACTGGTTGGTCCGGATATCCCAGACTTCGACCTGTCGTGGCGAGGTAATGTCTGAAGAGAGAACGATTGCGTTCCCTGAAGCAATCAATCGAGCAAAATGCGAGTGTTGATTGATTTGCCAAACGGGTTGTTGCGGCTTATTGAACGGCAAGACACGCGTTTGATAGCCTTGGCGATCAAAGCCCATCAGCACCACATGTTCCGCTGCGATATCCAACACGATTGGCGATTCCAGTCCAGTTTGTTGGATGGCCAGCAACTGCTCGTGTTCCAAATGAGGGAGCGCGAGGGCAGCGATCGCTTCCGTCAGCAATTGATTTTCAAGCAGTGTCGTGGTTTCCCTGGGCGATGCGAGAGAACGAATTTCTGCGATCCCCTGCTGTACGGCCGTCAGCGCTTCTTGGCGAGCGGAAATGGTGGCACTGCGGCGGATGGCTCGAGCTTGCAGGATGCGGCTTTCGATTAATCGCCGCTGATTCTCACGATTGGCCTTCAATGTCGCCGACTCAGCCGACGAGACCCGCCGGATTTCTGCTTTCAGCATCAAGTTATAGCTCAACAAAATCGCAGGTATCACCAAGCCGATCAGCAGAGCCAACAAGATCCAAGCGGTCGCCGCGATCTTGTTCTTGCGAGACCAACGAAGGAGATGTTCCCCTGTCGAAGGAACCCGAGCTCGAATTGGCAAGTCCTGGCAAAAACGATCTAAGTCGTCGGCCAAGGCCAGGGCGGTTGCGTAACGATCTTGCGACTCACGGGCCATTGCCTTGAGAATAATCGTCTCCAGATCGCGGGGGATTTCTGGATTCCAGGCTCGCGGCGAACTCACCGTCTCGCGTCGGACTTGTTCCAAAATTTTTCCTTGCACGCCGCTCGACCATGCGGGACGCAATGTCGCCAGTTCGTAGAGCGTGACTCCCAAACTGTAGATATCGCAACTGGGGGCGGAGACCCCATCCAACTGTTCAGGAGCCACATAGCGAAAGGTGCCGACAACGTCCCCAGCCTGAGTCAATTGCGATTCGGAATCGATTCGAGCCAGCCCAAAATCGGAAATCCAGATGTTGCCGCTGCGATCCAGAATGAGATTGGCCGGCTTGATGTCGCGATGGATGACTCCATGTTGATGCGCGTACTCCAACGCATAGGCCACATCGCGAGCGAGTTGTGCAAGTCGTTTGAAGTCGCTCAGCGGACTCTGCTCCTGGTCGTTAGCGATGGGCGCGGAAACCGTGCCCGGTCCTCGTTCCAGCGGTTCAACTTGGATATTATTGTTTCTGTCCGACGACTTAGCCTCTCGCAATCTGGCCACGGTGTCGTTCAGGGATTCTCCTTCGATTCGCTGCATGGCGTACCAAGAGACTCCGTCGGTCGTTCCATGATCAAAGACGGGCACAATGTTCTTGTGATGCAGGCGAGCGGCCGAGTGAGCTTCTCGATGGAAGCGTTCGACCAACTTGGGGTTGCCCGCCAAATGCCGGGCGAGAACTTTTACGGCCACCGTTCGGTCAAGTGATCCCTGGTGAGCTGTAAAGACGACCCCCATTCCTCCCCGGCCAAGTACTTCCTGCAACTCATAATCGCCCAATACCCGAGGATACTGTTCATCTTCCGAAGGAGGTCCCAAACCGTCAAGCCGCTCGGTCACGCCCAACGGGCGCACGGTCGCTTCGCCGGATTCCATTTGAGCGGCGTTGGAGTCCAGCCGTTCCGCCAGCAGTATCGTAGGGAGGAACTCGTTGAGTTCATCGGCCCACTCGGGGTAATAGGACTGCCACTGGCTAATACTGTACCGCTCGCCCTTGCGACTGCGGTTGAGAATTTCGTCCAGGATGGAATCGAGTTGAGCGTCGCGATCGATTGGAATTGGATCGCTTGAGGATGGGTCGGCGGAGCTCATTGACTTACCCCCAGGAAAGTTCGTGTTTTTCTAACGAGGCTTTGAGTTTTTTCAGAGCCCGAAAGTAGCGTTGGCGAAACGCATTAGGGGCGATCTTCAGTTCGGCTGCTGCCTCCGTTGTTGAGAGCTGTTCAGCGTGTCGAAGTATGATGGATTCTCGATCCAAATCGTCCAATGCCGCGACGGCTGCCTCGAGTTGTGCCTGTAATTCTCGCCGCGAGACTTGCAGGCTGGGACTGGAGACATCCGCGATCAGAAAATTCGCCAGTGCCACGGATGAAGCGTCACCGTGAGGTTGTCGCTCACGATCGATGCTTCTGCCTTGGGTCTGAATGTGGCGGCGGTACAGTTCGGCTAACTTTTGCCGAGCCAGGAATCGCAGCCAATGAAAGAAACTGACCTCGGTTTGCTGAGGGACAAATTCGGGCATCCGCTTGATCACATCGATCTGCAGTTCCTGAAAGACATCAGAGGCATCGAGTCGCTGTCGCAAGCGGGAATCCATGCGGACGTGGATCATCCGTTTGATCCGATCATGGTGCAACGCCACCAACTCACCGACCACGCCGGTCTCACCATCCGCGAATCGATCGATCAGAGCCTGTTCGTGGGTAGGTTCGGCATTCATGTTCACGTAATCCGTAAGTGGATTGGCAGTTCTTCACCCCAATTCTCAATGTCAATAATTTTAGTATACCCAAATTGTACGTAAGAAAGTAACGATTCGCTGGCCGAACTGATTGACCACAATTTTTAAAGTGTCGAGTCCCAGCTGTCTTGCGTTGTTTTACCCTAACCGACCTGGGTTGCCCTACTTGGGTGTTGGGGTCGATCGGGCAAGGGAACCGGTTCAGGGTGGTTTCCTCGGCGATGCGATGCACTTCTAGGGTCTATCCGCCCCAGTTCATTGTCAACGGCCTTGTCGCCTACGCCGATGGTTTGGGGGCAGGTAGGCCATTGGCGGCAGCGTCGTAAGTCGTGGTCGAGAATTTGTCGCGTTGGCCGATGGTTGAGAGGATTCACTTCGCTTCGAAACAGCAGGAACGGGCCGTGTGCCCGCCTGCGTCCTTGGTGCGAATACAACTATTATGCATGCCCTTTTCTTGTTCCTGCCTACCACCTAGACACGTTAAAAAAATGAGCGGATGACATTTTGGATAGCCGCTTGGATTTCATCCCGAAGGAATAACAGACATTAGCCGGTGGTTGAGCGCAGCGATACCACCGGTAAAGACGTTACTGATAAAATTCGCATCCTGAAGGGATGCCTGATGTCACCTTTGCAAAACGACCTCCGTCCCCTTTGCGTTATCCCATCCCCTGTAGTGGTGAACCCTTCCCTCGATCAAGATGAACTCGGTGGGGCTCGTTTTACGTGGAGACCCGTTGGTTTAGCAAGCTCGCCTCCGAGCTTGACTCGGAGGAAGCCTGGATTGCCCACGACCCCGTACACGCCAATCGCTATCCTGGCTCGGCAACATGACAAAGCGTTTAGTAAGTTCGATAATTCAGTGAATGGTGAATTTAGCATTGAGTGCCACCCAGCTCTCTACAAGAAAAAATTTCTTGCCTAACATTTTTTTGAAAAATGTCCATTTTCGCGAAAAAGCCGAGATTTCCACTCAATAAACGCCGTATTTCTGACAAAAATTATTTTCTAAAAAAGTTGCAATGTGATTCCGACTTTGGTAATTTTCTGGAGGTCGCGCGAGACCGGTGCTTTGCAATTGCGACAAAAGAACTTGGTTAACATGCTTCCGTACGGAGCTTCTAACCAGTCGCGTTTGCCAATAGATTCACACGAAAATATTGGATCAACACCATGAATAAGCCAGTTTGGAAATGGTTAGAAACAGCACGCGAATTGGGCTTTGGCATACGGATTCCAAAAAGGGGTCAGTCGCCCGATTCCAATGAACTTATTCTCGCAGTTGAGAACCTGGAAGAAAGAAAAATGCTTTCGGGTTCAACCGAATGGCTTGGTGAGTCCTCTGATTCAAGTGAAGACTCGCTTTTTGTTTCCGAACACAACCATGCCGCGATGATGTTTGCTCCACAAACAAATTCGTCAACGACTGGCGGGTCAGACATCATTTTCGCCACGGTCAACTCATCTGATGATCCCGCGACTTCGCCGACAGGTGATCCACCTCCAGATGGGCAAGACCCAACAGACCCAACAGACCCAACAGACCCTACAGATCCTACAGATCCTACAGATCCTACAGATCCTACAGATCCAACAGACCCAACTGATCCCACTGATCCCACTGATCCCACTGATCCAACAGATCCAACTGATCCAACTGATCCAACTTGGCCGCCCTATCCGACTTGGCCCACGGGTCCAACTTGGCCACCAGATACAGGCGGAGATGGTGACGGAGATGGTGACGGAGATGGAGATGGAGACGGAGACGGAGACGGTGACGGTGACGGTGACGGCGACGGTGACGGTGACGGCGACGGAGACGGTGATGGAGACGGTGATGGAGACGGTGATGGAGA
>JBGSIY010000595.1:0-1711 GCA_041742275.1 Pirellulaceae bacterium
TGCCGACATCTATGGGCTTGATGAATCTACAACCAACGAGCGAATCGCGGCGTTGGCGTCTCTGCTGGATATCGAGAGTTTCCTGGACCGCAGGTGCGCGACTCTCAGCACAGGTCAAAAACAACGAGTGAACTTGGCGCGAGCCATGGTGCACGATCCTCCTGTAATGATCATGGACGAGCCCACACTGGGACTCGATGTTGTGGGCAGCCAGATCATATTTGAATACATTGAGTTACTCAAATCGCAACAAAAGGCAATCATATTGTGTACTCACCAATTGGATCAAGCGGAACGGGTGTGCGACCGATTCGGACTTTTATTTCGCAGCCAGATGGTAAACGAGGGGACTTTAGCGGAGCTGCGGATGCAATCGGGCCAAGACAACCTAGTGGACTTATTTGTGCAATTAATCAAGACTTCAAAAGAAGAAAAACTATTGTTGAACTGAGAAATTGACCGTTTGTTTTCAAACAACCCAATGTTTTAAAGTTGGTGATTGCATGAGATCGTTGATTGAACAACCATTCTTGTATTTATTGTCTCGCAGCGAATGGAAATTAACGAAATCTTTCCAACGGAGAGTGGTAAAATTTGGGATCTGACGGCAGCCGTGTTTGCCTGTTGTGTGTCACTTCAAATTCTCGCGCCGATTGCGGGAAACAAAATTGAGATTCATTGATCTGTCGTTTAAACGTAACTATCAATTTTAAGTGGGAATTGTTTTGTGGCATTGGAAAACGCAGGAACCGCTGAAGGTCGGCCAAGCAAAAAACGCGCTCGCGGTGGAAGCCTGTGGCGATTGACGCAAAAAGAACTGAGAGAGACACTTCGGGATCGAAGGACGATTGTCACTTTGATCGCCATGCCTTTGATTGTTTATCCGATCCTCAGTTTGGTGTTCAAAACATTTTTGCTTTCCAGTCTGGGAACTACGGACACGGACAAAGTCATCCGCTATCGGTATAAGGTCTTTGCTGAAACCGAAGTGCGACAAGTTGAAATTTTACTAAATCAGATGAATGCTGCTTGGGAATCGAAATACGGAGATGCAGCACCGAAAAAGGATTCAGTCGAAATCGAGAAGAATTCGTTTGATCGCGGGCAATCACCAGAGCAATCGCTAGAGAAACCCAACACGGGAGACACCGATGATTCAACGGCAAAGTTGCCTACCGAGGCCGAGCGTCAACCGCGAGTAGCCAGATTGCTCGACCACGATTGGGGCATTGAGTCGTTTCAAAATATCGATCCCCAACGGGTGCTGGAAAGTGAAGACGTTGATGTTGTTATACGATTTTCCAATCCTCAATCAGAAGGGCAGCGTCCGCCCCAGATACGTACGGAACTTTTCTACGACGACGAACTCGCATCGTCGCGTAATGCGGCCAGGTTTTTCCAAGAACGTTTGGAGTATCTTAACCTGGTTGTACTGCAACAACGTCTGCAACGGGCAGAGATCTTCCCGTATGTACCCTATGATGTTCTCAAGCAACCCTTGGTTTTGGTACCCAAAAATTCCAAACGTTCATCACTTGCGGCGATCATCCCGCTTATCCTCGTTTTGATGACCATCACAGGTGCCGTTTATCCTGCTATCGATTTAACGGCTGGTGAAAGGGAACGCGGAACACTGGAAACGTTGATTGCCGCACCCTTGCCGCGAATTCGGGTGGTCTTGGCCACGATGTTTGCGGTGATCACGGTAGCT
>JBGSIY010000596.1:0-2746 GCA_041742275.1 Pirellulaceae bacterium
CATTAACGTTGCCTTATCGAAATCAAATCGTCTACGACAATGTCGCCTTGTTGGCCCCCCAGACATGCCTCAATCGTTTTGGTAAACGGGATGCCCAGCGCATGAGAGGAAAGGAGGCAAGGGCGAAACCAGAATTCCATCTGTCGGTGGAAACCAACATCGATTGAATTTCGCGACGCCCCGACCATAAACGATCGATCATCGGGTGATGCGGGTCCGCACAGGAATCCATTTCCAACAAATGAGAATCCTCATGAAAGCGATGAATGTTTTCAATTTCCAACAAGCTTCCCGGCGAATAATTCTTCCATGCGGAATCGTAGGCGATCTTGAAGGCAAATCCGCTCATGCCGACGATAATATTTACTTTGCTGGCTATCAATTGACCATTCACTTGCAGATCAAGTCGTTGCAGCGATTTTTCGTCACCCAGTTTGTGAATCCAATCACTGAAAAATCTCCGAGTTTTCTCTGCACTGGTCAGAGAAGTCTGAGATAGCCCCTTCCAACTGCGGTTCTCTAAATCCAGGAACGCTTCGATCCATACTTGAATATTGTCTGTCCCTTCATGACAGACAAACTCTGCCAAGGCGGATTCACTGAGTTTGCGACTGAGGCGAGTCAGTTCGTTGCGGGTCTTTTTGTTGATTTGGTTACGACAATAACTTTCGCCATCCGCATCGCGTTGCAGCACTGCCCGATTGTAGATTCGCTTGACCGCGAAATCCATTTCATGTTTGTCGATGCAGTCGACGAGCGAACGCTGAACCGCGCCCGACGAATGGTGCATTGGGAAATGAATTAACGAGACCTTCAGTCCACTCGCAATGTGCTCCCAGAAATAATGCCAAACCTGATCGAGCATATCTTGGCGAATCAAGGGTGTCGTCAGAAAGCACTGATCATGCCTCCACAATTCAGCACAGCGAACGGGCAAGCCATTATGATGTTTCGAGAATTTGAGCGGAAAGATTGCGCATAAAACCTTTGGCCCCAGCGGATTCAACCGCGTCGGCGCCCACACAGCGACGACTTCGATATCGGCTCGGCCCCGCAAATTCTGCCAAGCTGTCGTGAAACCGGCAAATTCATAAAACGGATTTCGCTCGGCCGCCACGTGAGCCAGACGCAACCAGGCGTCGGCGTGCTCCTGCAATTGTTCGTAACTACTCCAACGCTCCCAAGTCAAATTCTCACTCGGTAGATCCCGCTCGTTCTCCGGCCAGCGAGGCGCTCTCCCCATAAAAGGAGGCAACGCAGCGGAAGCAATCGCAACGGGGGCGGATTTGAGCATGGAAGTTCGCGAAATGGAGGTCAAAGACGTTTGAGATTTATTGGAAGCCACCCCGTACATCCCACTTACGTTAACGACTCAGATTTGCCCCAACGCAAGAGTGCCATTGGTCTTCAATCCGGGAATCTTCACGGGTCTTCTTGCAAGCGTAGGTCGCTCTTCGCCGCTAATATGCCAAATCCGATGAACGCGCGAACCAAATCTTGCACGCTGAAGGGACGTCAGGTGGGATTGTAGCGATTGTAACCGCCGCCACTCATCTTTTACCCGGCTCAAAAGACAAGGCATGTCAGGTCGTTCTCCTTGGCATGGTCGCATGGCCAGCGTTTCGGATTGATGTGACCTCGCCCATGACATCCTCGTTTTCGCGATTAATATCAAGGCGCGGACGAGAGTCGCCGAGAAGCGATTGGCACCCCATGGGTGATTGCCTAGTTTCCGACATCATGAAATTCGATTGAAAGCGATTATTTTGCCTGGATGGACCTAGAATGTGCCAGTCGCACTAATATCAACCGCTCGAATTCAAACAGGCTGTTTTTAACCGCAGAGACGGAGTTAAGAAAGTGTGCCACGTGGAGAGACGGAACTGCTGGCAATTTTGGTCGAGTGCGAAATCGGCAGTCGCTCACTCGCCTGCATCTTGGCTGCTGCAGTCGACTATCAATAAAGATGCCAGCCATTCAAAATGCAACGAATCATTTTTAAATTTCTTCAGTAGCGGGGACTGGACTTGAACACCCCAAAGAATCGCGGGGAAATCAACTGGAAATTTCAGAGCGCTGCAAAATCGTTGATACTTTTGCCACCGAAGCTGCCCCGTTGCGGGCCGCGATCGCTGCCGCGCTGGATCGCGTCGACGTTGACACGCTGCGACAACTCTTAGCGATCATTGAGCAAGGCAAGCAGGGTAGCGACCCAGGGCATTGAGTAGGTACTTCCTGAGCGATTACCGTTCTGACCACACAACGAGGGGTCACACACTAAGACACACTTGGTTGGTTTTTTGGATTTTCTCAATCGAGCAAACAAGACATTCGCTTTGGCCAATTTCACCACAATTGCGGCAAAGTACTTCCTGATTTTCCATTCGACTGACTTGGCCCCGTGAAACGTCGTACGCCCGGGCAATCGCCATATCAGATAACCAACTTGGAAGGATTCCCAGGCTGCGAGCATTGCGAAGGATCGCAATTTGATTTTGGATTGTCGGAGTCGGTAGGGATTCACCGCCCCAGCAACTCGAGCAACCAAGTTGGGCCAACCTTTTACAAAAGGGGCAATGATCCGAAATCCGAATCAGCAACCTAGAATTTGCTCGTTTAATCCGCTTGGGTCTATTTATGGTTTGGACGATCATTGCCTTTTTAATCGCCACATCATTGAACCATTTCGGCAATCGTTGGTTCAAGCGAAGCTCGCGAAGAATGAACGCACGTTCAACCCGTTCTG
>JBGSIY010000597.1:0-3328 GCA_041742275.1 Pirellulaceae bacterium
GGTAAATCGAGAAGTTCTTTCAGAACAATTCCTAAAAAACAGTCCTGTACCAAAATCCCGGTTTTTAAATTTACAGGAACTTATTTTCGGACAATTACCAACTGCAGACGCCCTACGCAAATCCTTCAACGCGTCCCGCGCCCTCATGCTCCCCTCCGAGTTTACCTCGGGGGAAGCTCGGATTTTTGACTAAAAACCGCAGCCGCTCTCACGCCCCCCATCACCACTTTCCTGCACTCATGCTCCCCTCCGAGTTTACCTCGGTGGAAGCCCGGATTTTTCACTAAAGCGCAGCCGCACTCGCGTTTGCCGGCGTGCGTGGGCGGCCGGATTTGAAGGAAACGGGGCCTAATACGTTCCGGCTAATCTGGGAACTCAATTCCGGGCAAATACCCATCTCGTGTGCTTAGGTAATCGCGTGTATTTAGTGAAATTCTGTGAAAACGTACCTGCAGTGCGCAAGCTAGAATTTTTTCTTAAAAGAAATTGTCAACGAGTTTTACGCCTACCGCACATACTTCGACTGCCGTCGTTTTAACAAAACCGATGCGGGACAAATCTAGTTTTGAGGCGTTTTGATCAAAAAATTGACCTAGTGCAACGGAGTTAGGAGATTCTTGGGAATGCGCCTTGAAACTTCGCTTGAGATCTTTAGGATGACCTTTACATGCCAACGGTACCGTTTCCAAAACGGTGCGTTAGCGGCCACGCGACGACGGAGCGTCGGTTCGTTCGGCCAAACAGGGAAATTTTCAGGAGGCTTTAAATGACGTCAGCACCCAAGAATCGTAAGCCCAGAGCAAAAAAGCAGCCGGCTTTGGCCGAAGTTCTCGATCGGGAACAACCGTTCAATCTTGAGGCCGAAGAAGGCGTTTTAGGGAGCATCTTATTGATGCCCGACATCTGCGACGAGATCGTGGCGATCATTCACGAAGACGATTTTTATGACCAGGGCCACGGGCGTCTGTACATGCATTTGAAGGAAATGCACTCCACAGGAACTCGCATTGATATCACCTTGCTGCGCGAACGCCTGATGGCCCACGGCGACTATGAGCTTGTCGGTGGAGCTGCGCAATTGGCGAAGATCTTCACCTCGGTTCCCACCCCCGCCCATGCGAAATATTATGCCAAAATCGTTCAAGAAAAAGCGACTTTGCGGAGCTTGATTCAGACTTGCTCCGATGTGATGACCGCGGCGTTCTTGCCCAACGAAGAACCCATGAACCTCCTGAGCACGGCCGAAGAACGCGTCTTCGCCATCCGCGAAAGTCGCCATCCCAGTAATTTAACTTCCCTGGAGGTCGCATTAGACCAAGCCATCACGCGGCTCGAGGCTCGAGCCAATGGCGAATCATTGACCGGCTCGGTCGAAACGGGCTTCAAGGATCTTGATAATCTCCTTGGTGGCTTTCACGGCTCCGAATTGATGATCATTGCGGCTCGCCCCAGTATGGGAAAAACGGCGTTTGCCTTGAATATCGCCGAGCATGTCGCCATCAATGTTCAACGCCCCGTTCTGTTTATCAGCTTGGAAATGGCCGCCATCGAATTGACCGAGCGAATGCTCTGCTCTTTGGCTCAAGTCAATGGTCATCGATTGCGAAATGGAACGTTGCGCCCAGAGGACCGACGGAAGTTGATTCAAAAGGCCGGACAGATCAGCAAGGCCAAGATGTTCATCGATGACTCGCATAGCCAAAAGATGTCAGAAATCGCCGCGGCAGCCAGGCGAATCAAACGCCGCGAAGGCGATTTGGCTCTGATTGTGATCGATTACCTCCAATTAATTGAACCCGAAAATTCACAAGATCCGCGACAAGAACAAGTCGCCAAGATCGCGCGGCGACTCAAAGGTCTGGCGAAAGAACTCGCCGTCCCCGTCGTCTGCCTTGCGCAGCTCAATCGTCAAGCCGAAGAGGGGAAAGACCCCCATCCGAAACTCAGCCATCTCCGCGAGTCCGGTGCGATCGAACAAGATGCCGACGTCGTGATGTTCGTGCATCGCAAGGACTATTACAAAGGCGGGGAAGACATCAACCCCGACGACGAAGGCAAGGCCATGATTATTGTGGCCAAGCAACGGAATGGTCCGATCGGGAACATCGATCTCGCGTGGCTCAAAGACTACACTCGCTTCGCCAATTTGGCCGAAGAACGTTACAACGAATTTAGTGATGCTGGCTCGGGCTACTCCGAATTCTAAACAAATCGTTGCCGGGCGGGATTGGGGGTTTTAGTTGATGACAAATTCTTCTGGCTTGCCCAGGCAATTTTTTTCCGTTCGCTACTATCCGTTTTCGGTGTCCCATGTTCTTGTTGTAAAAAAACAAAAACTGTTGCTCGCAAAACCGCATTTTCTACAGGACAAAATTGAACCCAGTTTGATTTTTCTTGAACTTTGTCGGCGAATTCACACCGAAAATGGAAATTTTCTAGTTACTCCCTATAATTGGCGCACGTACCGAATGTGATCGTAAATAACTGCCGAGTATCGAGCTCCACAGGGTTGCTCGTGGCTTCATCTTACTGCCAACGCGATCTTTTGAATCCAAATAGACTTCTCGTGTGCCTTGGTAAAAAACCTGGTAACGTAGGAATTGTCCGGGCTCGAACCAACCTACATAAATTGAAAGCCATTTTGGTTTAGCGAGGGGAATGTGATCTGACATGGGTTCGTGACCGTCGACTCGACATACGATTTTTTCGTTGGGTACAACATAAGACCATTGATTGACTGGGATTAAAACTCTGCAAAGTAAACAAGACATCGTGATTGTCGACGAGTTGGAACCGTGTCCCTATCTACCGGGACAAACGGCCAGGATGCCCTTGCGCATGCCGTTGGGGCAGCTGTCGTTGGAGCAGATGGACCGACTGTTAGAAGCGGGCAATCGTCGCACTGGCGAATTTGTCTACCAAACCCGTTGCCCCAATTGTCGGGCATGCCTCCCGATTCGTATTGACTGTGAGCGATTTGAGTTTAAGTCACATTGGAGGCGAATTTTAAACCAGGGCAATCGCCACTTTGATCAGATAATTGGCCCCCTACAACGTCGACGTGATCGGATCGAGTTATTTAATAAACATCGACGTATGCGCGGACTGGCGCCGGCCGAAGCGGACATTGACGTCGAGGAATATCACTGGGGATTTATCAAGACATGTTTCGATAGTTTTGAAATCGCCTATCACAATGCCTCCGGAGATCTCGTCTGTGTGGCCATCTGCGATCAAGCGGCTCAGAGCCTATCCGCCGTCTATACGTTTTACGACCCGGATTGCAAAGATACCAGTGTTGGGTCGTATTCGATTCTCAAGCAAATTG
>JBGSIY010000598.1:0-2890 GCA_041742275.1 Pirellulaceae bacterium
TCACAACCTACCTTCGCGGTAATACTGTAGTTTAGGGTATTGTTCCGGGGCGCGACATCCACGAGCCCTGTTGTTGGAAAAACAACGACTTTTCAACATCCACCGGCCGACTAAGATGCGAGTCAGAATTCCCGGCGCCACGTTGGTTGTCGTCACTTCGTTGGGGCCGACATTTTTGTCTTTCGTAGGAATTGCTATCATTTCGCCGAAAACGCACACGGATCGCGAACAGCAAGTTAATTGCCCTGAACCTGTTCGGTTACCTGCGTGTCCCACTTATCTGAAACCGTGACGCTCGCTAAGACGCCGGCAGCGACGCGAAACGGGAATCCGCCCGACTGGGGAATTTGGTCGCGATTGAATCTTCTCGTTCCGCCTCGCGATGAGTCGTTTGCGAGGGTTGCATGAACAAGAAAACGTGGTGCCGAGTTTGCGTGATTCCTTTGGCCCGAAATGTTATGAGAAGCCCCACGTTTACGATGTGCCCAATGCCAACTTCGAACCAGCATGTCGTTTTCGTTCACGGATTGGCTTCCGCTTCGATTGTATTTTGGCGATTAGCAAGACGCTTGCGACAGGAGGGGTATCCAGTCCATTTCCACGGCTACCCCAGTTTCCGCAAATCGATTGAATATCACGCTGAGGCTTTAGCGACGCGATTGGATCGGATCCAGTCTGATCCGGGCGTCGAACAAATGCATCTCATCGGGCACAGCATGGGGGGTATCGTGGGTCGACATTTGCTCGGCTATCGCCACTTTCAAAAATTGGACAAGTTCATCACTCTGGCCTCGCCCCATTTAGGCTCACCTGTGGCCTACCATTTATCCAGACTTTGGCCCTTGAACTGGTGTTTGCCTTTGACACAATTGTCCGATCAGGATGGCAGCTTCGTGCGGCAATTGCCGTCGTTAGAATTGCTCACCGTCCCATCGGAAAGAATTGCGACGATTGCCGCTTATCGCGATCGCGTGATTCCGGAGGGGAACGCCTGGATGTCGGGAATTTCTCATGCGGCGAGGTCGCGCGGGGGGCACATCGATATGCTGTTGACCGCCCGCACCTGCGAATTGGTTTTAGGTTTCCTGCAAACGGGACATTTGCCCACAGGCTCTCCCGAATCGCCCGTTTTCGACTAGAATGCGTCGCTGGATTGAAAAGCGATTGACCAAGTCGTTGTGCCCTTTGGCTGAATAATTACCAGCCAAACGTCGATCGATGTGAGTTAACTTGGGTTGTGATCTTGCCCGATTGGGAACCGGCGAAGTCACGCGACATGTCCAGCCCAATGGCCTTGATTATTTCAAGGGGCATGACATTGGCAGGCGGGACAGGCCAAACATAAAAGAGAAGTCGGTTCATTATTTTCGAGCGAGCGAAGGCGAGGTAGGATTGATAGGAAGCATGTGGCGTCAGTTTTGGAGCGGCCCTGCCGGTGGACGCGAAGTCTTGTCAGTTGCCATGCCGATGGTGATTTCCAGCCTGTCATGGACCGTCATGACCTTTGTCGATCGCATGATGATGCGGTGGGTTAGTGGCGATGCGATGACCGCTGCCTTTCAAGCTAATCTCGTCTGGTTCTCATCCCTGTGCCTGCCACTCGGGATTGCCTCTTATGCCAATGCGTTTGTCTCACAATATTATGGCGATGGTCAAAACAAGCAGATCGGACCGGCGGTGTGGCAGGCGATTTGGTTTTCAGTATTGTGCATTCCGATTATGGCCCTGGGGGTTCTCATAGCGCCCTGGATATTTTCAGTTGCCGGTCATAGTCCCGCAGTGCAGCCATTGGAAGTAATCTACTTTCAAGCCCTTTGTTGGGGGAGTGGTGGGATGTTGATCTCGCAAGCGGCCTCGGCGTTTTTTAGTGGGCGAGGTCAAACCCAAGTTTTGATGTGGGTCGAATGGACCTTTGCTATCGTCAACCTCGTATTAGACTATTTATGGATTTTCGGAATTTGGGGTTTTCCCGAAATGGGAATCGCGGGAGCGGGTTTGGCGACGGCCGTATCGCTCTGGTTGAAAGCGGTCACTTATCTGGTACTGATGCTGCGGCCGGCGTATCGTACAGAATTTGCAACAAGCGTCTTTGCCTGGAATAAACAGCTTTTTCAACGACTGATGAAATTTGGTGGCCCCAGTGGTGTTCAAATGTTTTTGGACGTGATCGGATTCACGCTGTTTGTCATGCTGATGGGTCGACTTGGCTCGGTGGAAACCGAGGCCACGTCGATGGCCTTCAGCATTAGCAGTTTTGCTTTTATGCCCATCTGGGGTATCGGGTTGACGGCTGGGATTTTGGTGGGTCAGCGATTGGGGGAGAACCGCGAAGATTTGGCTGAGCGAGCTGCCTGGACGTCGTTGTTATTGGGGCTGGCCTATATGTTGGGAATGTCGCTGCTGTATTGGACTGTTCCCGACTTGTTCCTGTCCGGATTTTTCGCCGTTTCAAATGCAGAGAACGCCGATAACGCGTTGTCTTCCAGGCAGTTGGCGGCCACATTGTTGAAGTTTGTGGCGATTTACAATTTGTTTGATGCCATGTTCACCATCCTGGCGGCCGTCGTAAAAGGGGCGGGGGACACGCGATTTGTGATGTGGGTCAGTATGATTATGGCCGCTGTTCTCGCCGCGGGAGCCTATGTCGTCATCGAAGTCCTGGGCTGGGGCGCCTTTGGTTGCTGGACACTGGTTACACTCTGGATTTTTGCTTTAGGGCTGGTGTTCCTGAGCCGCTTTCGCGGTGGCAAATGGAAGGGAATGCGGGTCATCGAAATGCAAGGGACACATTGACTCCCTCGCTGTGTGGACCCCCTCGCTGTAGGGCCCCCCTCGCTGTGGGCACGTTGCCCCTCAGCAAGGTTCAATCTGGGTGATTTCCAAACCCCGA
>JBGSIY010000599.1:0-2019 GCA_041742275.1 Pirellulaceae bacterium
AGCCATCCGCGGCACCTTCAAAATGGAAATTACAAAAAAACGCCCGGCAAATTTACCGGGCGTCTGATAAGAATGTTTTCGTTGACTCAAATCAACTGCGACAGCAATACAGGAGCACCTGCCGTTATCGATAAAACTCAATACCAAACGAGGCACCATGCAGTGAGGCGTTGCTGGAGTCATCCGGATCAAATCCAGTCACCGGTGTAACGAGCCCAGGATAATTATCGATCACACTCAATACGTTGTACAACCAGAGGGCATCGTACCCACCTCGCAGTCGTACATTTTGTCCCAATCGCAGGTAGGCGTTTGCCCCTAACTCCAAGGACGCAGCAACGCTCGTTGCGTTGTTTTCATTGCCAATGTATTGAACTCCATTGTTGACCAAGTTCGTTTGGTGACGGTAGATATCCAAATAGGCACCGGCTTTCGCTCGTCCAGAAAACGAGATCCTTCTCCCGACGTCATACAATAATTCCAACCCCATATCGGGACCGATCAAATGGTTGTTGGCATTCAAACGGAAGATACCGACATCCCCGACGTTGTTAATCGTGTCCAGACGATACTCGTCTTCAAACCACATGTAGCGAAGTCCCATGCTGGACTTTACCACGTCCCAACCGAATCGGGCTCGAGCGAATTCAAAACTATGGAATTGAGTCGTCAGTGTCTGGCTGGTATCCACAGCATTGTAAAACGAACTTGTTTGAGTCGCACCGAAACCTCCGGATGGTAGGAACCGAGCGTCGATGGCTCCTGCAGGACTCAATTGGCGGGTCGTCGATTCGAACGGAGTGAATCCGAAGTAGGTCATCTCATAGCTGCGAATAGCGTCTTCTCGCCACCCCAATGTGGTTCGCCATCCCCAGGTGTAGGGGTAATCTGTCGGACCACCAAAGTTGGTACCAATGACTCCACCATCGCCACGGGTCCAATAAAGGGCGTCGACTTGGGCATAACGATTTGCTTCAGAAATGTATCCACATTGATCGAATCCGAAATGATAAATATCGCCTCCCAGGTTAGGCAGAACATGTGCAATGCGGTGCCGCAAACGCCCACGTATTTCACCAGTCGGTCGCAATCGGCCGCCAAGTCCCTGCAAACCCGGAAGTTCAACTTCACAGCCTGAGCAACCATAGTCACCACAGCCTTGGCAAGCCTGAGCGTCAACCATGTTCTGATCGACGTAACTAGTGCCAATACTCATGGGGGCGGCACTCCCATCCTGCATGGAACCACCTTCCATCAGGAGCATCTGACCTTCAGGTTGATTCGCGGGACTCATTTCAGCCCCCCCGAACGATTGAGTTTCCTGACGGAACTTCGACAACGACGTGCTGGACAACGAATTGGGCTGCGAAAAAAGTGGAGACATCCCTTCAGCGGGATAGCGAGTGCTGCTTTGAGTCGCCGGGGTCGAACCGAAATTTATGGGAGAAACCGGCTTGATTATGGGAACAGCTAGATCAGGACCACTCCTGGGAATTGATTGCTCTCCACCATTTTGAAGTTGCTGATTCGAACCCGTCCATGAATTAATAGTCGGAAGCGGAGTCAAGATCTCAAGAGGCGAATTGTTGTTACGGATAATTGGAACCGAACCTTGGTCGGATTGTCCCGAATTTCCTTGAATAATGGGCACCTGATTTGGTGAATTCGAAACCTGGAATACATTCGAATCCGCGGCACTGCTTCCCAACTCCCCGGCATACAAAGCGCGTTCATTTTCATGGTTGCCCACATCCCCGGAAACGATCGGAATGAGCCGCGTTTCTGGGTCTGCGTTATCCAAGGCCCAGGGTTGAGCTGGCTTTAAAACGCCTGTCCCAACCACGGGGGGAATCGGAATGACCCGAGGCGTCTCGGATTCCATTGTCCCCAGAATTCGCGCCTGAGATTCTGCCGGACGGATGATTGGAACTTGTCCCAAAACATCCGCAGACATATTTGTAAAAGCGATCGTAACAAGTAGCGCGGGAAGCGATTTGATTGTCATTTTTTTGGTACGAT
>JBGSIY010000600.1:0-3503 GCA_041742275.1 Pirellulaceae bacterium
CGAGAACCGCTTCCCCTTCGCGAACTACGGTTTGTGCCAGGAACTGCGAGACCCTTTGGTATTCCGGCAAACGCGATGAATGCCAGGCAACGACATCTAATTGCTCGGGGTCGATCTCTTTGCCCCGCATTTTCGTGACCATCAACACGCCGCCGGCATCGATATTGGTCCCCTCAATCAAGGTATCGAGGGCCATGCGAGCAATCCCACGCAGGGACGTTTCATTGGCGAGTTCAAACGCCAAGCGGCAGAGACGCGTGGCCGCGCGGCCGACTTTCGGGATGGCTTCGAACTCGACACTTTCATCATCGTCTAGGAACTTCGTTTTTTGCCGGCGATGCGTGATCGTGGTCGGCTCGCTTTTGACCATATGCAACGTCGGTTGGTCTTCGTCAAAATCCAAACCGGCAAGCGTCTCGGCGGGGAATTCCGCACGATTCAGCAATTTTTTGTCGTAAGCCGAAGAAAGATCGGTCACAAAGACCAGTTGCGTTTTGGAAATCCAGATCACATCGCCTGGCTTCAAGATGCGGTCTCCCGTCAGGCGATCCGCCCCGACAGCCGTTCCGTTGCGACTGTTCAGGTCTCGAACGACCCATTTGCCTTCACTCTGAAAGATTTCTGCGTGCTGACGACTGGCTTGTTCTTCCCTAATCACAACCTGGTTCGTCGGGGCTCTGCCGATTGTAATGGATCTTCCGGGGAGCAAACGAAATACGTCCGACCATTTGGCTCCGTCGCGGATGACCAAATAGGCTACGTTCGCCGTTCGTTTCGTTTCATTTCCCATAATTGGCAATATAAAGGCTCATAAGCAAGGATAGCAATGATTCCGACGCAATTTTGTACGGTTCTCGCGACGAAATCAGTTAATGTCTAAACTGATTGATCGAAAATTCCACAAAAACACAGGGTTTGTCCAAGATTACTGCGAATTCATGGTCGAGTTTTTCTTGCATTTTACCCGTTGTGGAACTAATCTGAATGAGTAATGTACGTAATCACATTGTTACATTCGACTGTAATTCCTCAACAATTTCCTTTGTTGAAGTCTCCGGTTGTTGATTTGGGGCGACCCAACCGGAATAATTCGAATCTGGGGCGAAGCCTTTTTTGGGAGTTTTAATATGCTTGCGAGTCCATGTCACCTTGTTTCCCGGACAAAGCGTTTGGTTTCTCGGACCAAACTTTTGTGTGGCGTCTGCACCGCCCTGGGGATGCTGCTGTTCGCAAATCTGGCATTCGGTCAAGGAGGCTTCCCGTTCCAACGAGTCGTTGGTGGTGTGCAGATTGATGCCAATGGAGCCCTGACGGGAGCCTGGGATCGATTGTCGGCAGCCGAAATTAATGCTTTGAACCAATCGCTCAAAGGCACCAACCCACAACTAGACCAAAAGGGGCTTCGCGCTGTTTCTTTGAGCGCTATCGAAAACGCGCTCAACAACGCTGCCGAAACCAAACAACCCATCCCAACCGAAATCCAGTTCATGGGCGGCCTCCAACGTATTGAATATGTTGTTGTGAAAGATGGTGATCTGTTGCTCGTCGGACCCGGCGAAGGCTTGGAAACCAACGAGCAAGGCCACGTGGTCGGCAACGTCTCGGGTATGCCAACTCTGAAATTGGAAGATTTCTTGACTGCCATGCGCACTGTTGAGAACGCTCGCCAAGATTACGGGATTTCCGTCGATATTCGCCCCACCGACGAAGGCATCGTGAGACATGCGGGTCTGTCAAAACAGCTCCGAGCCGATACATTCAACAGCGCTGTGGCCGCACAACTCGAACAAGCGATGGGCGATCAAATCGTCTCGGTCACTGGCGTTCCTCTCGACTCGCGTTATGCTCAAGTCCTGGTGAGTGCCGACTATCGCATGAAACGACTCGCGATGGGCTTTGAAGCTGCACCAATCAATAAGTTTCCTTCGTATCTCGAAATGGTACAACAACGCGGCGGAACCAACGCCGGTTCAGCTCCCCGATTTTGGTTAGAGTGCAATTACAACGCCGTCGCGAAAAGTGACGATGGCAAGGTTTGGAAGATCAGCGGAACGGGCGTCAAAGCCTTGACGGAAGAATCTTTCTATGATGAAACCGGTGCAAAAGCGGAGAAGAAGGCCCCAAAGAAAAATGCCGTGGCTGAAAAATGGGCCCAGAACATGACCGATCGTTTCGAAGATCTGGCCAATGCCGATCCCATCTTCCGCGAACTACGCAACGTGATGGACATGAGCGTTATTGCTGCCCTGATCGCCAAAGAAGGACTGCTGGGACACAGCAACGTCGCGGCACCAATGCTTACTGAATCGAATTCCGCGTTCACGACACCCGTTTGGCAAGCTCCTAAAACGGTCCCTTCGAAATGCAGCTTCATTCGCAGTACTGCCGGCTGGACCATCACTACCAGTGGCGGTGTCAGTGTTGACTCTTGGGCCGTTGTCTCAAATCAACAAGTCGATTCCAACTTGGCCAAAATTGCTGATCAAGTCGAAGAATCCCAAACAAGCTCTGCCGTTTGGTTCAACATCAATTAGAGACCCCGAAGCTCAAATGTTCAGGCCAATGCAAAAAAGGCTTGGCCGTTCAATTTGAACCCAAATCGCGAAATTAGTTAACTATGAAACGGCCCGTCCTCACACGACGGGCTTTTTTCGTGACGTGTTTTTTTCGCGCGCCCTTCCAACGGTACTTAAACGCCGGCTACTGACCAAACGGGCTTCTCATGTCATGATTCGTAATGGGTATAATAGCACGTGTGCCACAGCCTGACACGCCAACCAACGGGCCGTCCTCGGGTGCACCCTCCCGATTCAGAATCTAAATTAAACTTCCAAAGTCCCGCATGCCGAGGGGCTCGCGCGCGGCGAATGGTTCCCCGTAACGGACTCCAATAGTTTTTCCCCAATATTGAGCTTCCATTTCGAGCTGTTCCAAGAAACTGGGAACCAAAGTTTCACGTCCCAGCACAAATTGACTTTGATAGGCGGCAATCGAAGCCAGCTTTCTCTCCCACACCGAACTGATGTCCAAAACAAATGCTGGCTGGGGATGCATCTTCAGATGAACGCAATAATAATTGTAAATGCGGCTGGGATGAAACGGCTCGTAACGCATGCCCGTTTTTGTCAACTTCGCCCAAAAACGTGCTGCTTCCACCAATTCGGTGGCCGCGTGATGATCTGGATGGGCGTCGATCCAAAAGGGCGCAAAGATCACGGGAGCCCGCGTCTCCCGAAACACCTCAGCTAACCGCGCGCGCGCTTCTAAACTAGGCTCCAAACGCCGGTTGGGCAAACCGAGATTTCTCCTCCACACCAAACCTAACGCCAGCGATGCCTCCTCAGTTTCCCGCTCCCGAATAACGGGCGACCCGTGGGGGGTGGGTTCACCGGACGTTAAATCCAAAACGCCGACACGCAACCCCTGTTCAATGAACAGAGCGATCGCGCCCCCCATTCCCAACTCGGCATCATCTGGATGAGGCGCCACGACAAATATGTCCA
>JBGSIY010000601.1:0-4744 GCA_041742275.1 Pirellulaceae bacterium
CGATCTTCTTGGTTCGAAACTTCGGAAACCTGTTCTTGAGCTCTCGAAGAGTTGTGAGAGTTGAACAACATCATCAGTGTGAATCCGGCAATCAAAATTTTCCGGGCTGATTGCTGCTTTATTGGCCAACGCAGGTCGTTCATGGTGCTTTCCTGGGTTTATCTGAAAACGTGATGATTTAAGTGATTCGATTGGTTTTGTTCGTTTGTCGGTCGCGTTCGTCTGCCGAACTATCGAGAACCGTACGATCGCGAACAGCTCGGCTCAAGCCAGACCGACGACCGATGGGAACGCGGCTTTCAAGCGTACCCCATTATAGGTATACGCGATTCATAAAAGGTATTGTTCTCGGAAAAATACTAGGCTTTTGGAGGAAATGCGACAAGGTCGATTTGATCTTACTCGGGGTACACTCCCAGCAAATAACCTCGATTTCTCCGTCAAATAACTGCAACCCGTTGCATCTCGCAACACGGGCGGGGCGTGTTGGTATCCCCCCCAAAGCGTACTGAGACACCCTTGCTCTGTTCCCCTCAGTCCACCGCGTTGCCAATTCGACTGAATATATTACGTTTGTCTCAGTTTGATTTATCGACGTTCTTACAAACAAAAGCTATATTGAACGATTCTCATTCATCTTGAAAAAAACTGCTTGCAATTGCTTGAAAGAACTCTGTGACCGCGTATCTGTTAATGAACACAGGTTTGAAATCGGGGGCCCGATTTGAATTGAGCCCCGATCAGCCCAATTCTTTGGGGCGGGGTTGGGAGTGCCAAATTGTTCTCAACGACCCGCAATGCTCCCGAATTCATGCCGTGATCTACCGCAACGAAGACGGTTGGTGGATTCTCGACAAAGCCAGCAGCAACGGTACCTTTGTTAACGGTCAAACCATCGACAACGCTCAATTGATTGATGGAACTTCCCTGCGAATCGGCTCCCATATTTTCACTTTTTTTATTTCCGCGGAAAAAACCTCAGACAACGCGTCACCCGCCGAAGAAGTCGCCACGTCGACCACCATCGTTTTTGATCGTTCCCATGACACAAATGAGTTCGGCCAATACACTCTCAATTTCTTACGCGGCAATCACATTGGTCAAGATTTCTTTTTTCTGTTTCAACTCAGCGTAAAACTCCTCAGCGCTAATGATGCTGACGAAGTGATTCGGATTTGCATATCGCGGCTGGCAGAACGTACCGGCGCCAACGTCGCCGGCTTCCTGTCGCTGAACGAGGATGGACAACTCAAGCCCAAACTGGTCTTTCCAGAGGACCAAGCTCAGAAGTTGCAATTGCGCAAAGACTTGACGAAACGTGTCGTTATGGAAAAACACGCCATCCGAGTCGAATACGATTCCAGTGATTCGGACGTTCACTATGCTGATGCCATTTGTGTCCCCTTGATCTCCGGTTCCAATGAAACTCCCGATGCCAAAATTCAGGTCCAAGGAGCCATCCACCTCTATCGTCAACATCAACGGTTCGAGGACTCTCATGTCGACCTCGCTTCCGCACTGGCGAATATCATGAGCCGAGCCCTCAAGCAAGCCAATTCACGGGCCAGCCTGGCAGCCGAACATTCCAGCTTACTGAAAAAAACCGGTGCCTTCGATGAACTCCTCGGCGAAAGCAACGAAATCAACGAGCTTAAATCTAAAATCACCCGAGTGGCCAAAGCTTCCGGCTGCGTGCTGATTCGCGGAGAAAGCGGCGCGGGGAAAGAATTGGTGGCTCGTGCCATCCACCGGAACAGCCCGCGCGCCGATCGACCCATGCTGACTGTGAATTGCGCTGCCATCCCCCGCGAACTGATGGAAAGCCAACTCTTTGGGCACAAACAAGGCGCCTTCACCAGCGCCGATCGAGATCATATCGGCTGGTTCCAACAAGCCGACATGGGGACTCTCTTCTTGGACGAAATCGGCGAACTCACACTGGAGGGTCAAGCGAAACTTTTACGCATCCTCGAACATCATCCCTTTATGCCCGTGGGCAGCAACGAACAAATTACTGTCGATGTTCGCGTTATTTGCGCCACCAACCGCGACCTGCGAGAATTTGTCAACGAAAAACGGTTTCGCGAAGACCTCTATTATCGCCTCAGCGTTTACGAACTCTCGATTCCGCCCCTCCGCGAACGAGGCGGCGATATCCAACTCCTAATCGATCGTTTCCTCAAACATTTTCGCGAACGGCACGGAAAATTCGACTTGCATCTCAGCCCCGCTGCCAATCAACTTCTCCTCGCCTACCATTGGCCAGGCAATGTCCGACAATTGCGCAATGTGATCGACTCAGCGGTCGTGATGGCCGATGGCAACGAAATTGATGTCGACGATATCGGTATTCGTGACCCACACGCCAATGGCGACGAATTAAACACACTTCAAATCGCTCACTGGGAAAAAAAACTGATCGGCGAGGCCCTTAAACGAACCAGCAACGCCGTGCCCGAAGCCGCCAAACTTCTGGGTTTGAGCCGTGCGACTCTCTACCGCAAAATCGAAGAATACAAAATCGCGCGAGGTGAGGGATCGTCGTAGCCCTTCGATTTATCAAGCCGCTTTTTTGCTCGAACTCCCCGCGCCACTCGCATTGACGGCCGAAGGCAAGGATACGACCGTCCCAGCAGCCGGTTGGCTCCCATAGGGGCTGTCGCCCATTGAAATGGTCACATCGATGCCTGCCTCGCCGAGCGCATCAATCAATTCCATGTGCAACTGATTTTGCAAAATCGAATAACCTGAGCGACTCGCCAAAAAAACCCGCAATTCATAGTCCAGTGAACGCGTGCCAATTTTGACCAAGACCGCCGAGGGCTCAGGATAGTCCATGACCACCGATTGGCGTTTGGCTACGTCCAATAGAATTTGTTGCACACGCCGCGTGTCACTTCCATGAGGCACGGATACTGCAAATACGGCTCGTGAGATCGTGTCCGTCAACGTCCAGTTCATGACGTCGTCAGTTATAAACTTCTTGTTGGGTATGATCCACTCACGGCGATCGGAATCGGTAATGGTTGTCGCCCGCAAGGCCATCTTTGATACGGTTCCTGTAATATTGTTGACCGAGACGTAATCGCCGACCCGCACCGGTCGCTCCATCAAAATAATGATCCCCGACACTAAATTGGCAAACACTTCTTGTAACCCAAATCCCAAACCAACCGTCAAACCGGCTGCCAACCACTGCACACGATCCCAACTGAATCCCAACAAATGCGACGCTTGCATCAATCCCACCAAAGCGACGACATAACGTGCGACAAACGCAATTGCAAAGCGACCACCTTTATCCAACGGCAAACGCGTGGGTAACAGTAATTCAATCAGGCCAGGCAAATTGCGGCTGATACTCCCGGTGACCATCACGACCAGGCCCGCAGTAATTAAGTGGTGCCAAGTCACCCATTGCACAACACCATCAACACCCTTTGCCCCCTGCCAGACTTGCATCTGATTCAAAAAGTCACCGAGGGGAATGACATCATTCCAAACTTGTAACATTCCCCATAACATTCCCACCGCGCCCACAACGTTGATCAACTTCACAACCTGCGCCGCATTCCCGTCCAGTTCCGTTTTCGCAGCACGCGCCAACGAATCAACGCCGACGATCAAGGCTCGCATTCGCTTCTCATGCAGGCGAAATAAATGCAGTACCAGGGACCAGGCCAAGAGAATTCCCAGACCCACCATCAGGCTCCATAACATTCGATTTCCCAACTGCTCCGCGGCAAACCGATACCCAACGCCACAAAAAAGCCCCAGGGCAACCGGGAACAAGGTCATCAACCAATGAAATCCCCGTCCCCCCGCTAACCAAATGGTGGGACGACGTTGGTCCTGGTTCCCTTCCAGGCGAACAATCGCCTGCGTGATTTGGTAAAAAACGGTCGCCATGACAAACAAGGCTCCCATCAAACAGAAACGCCCCAACGAATCCGTATAAGCTCCCGCTTCATAGCGTTTCAATACTTCACTCGCCATCAACAACGGGCAAATCATCAGCAACACGCGCAGCAGTCCTCGCTGCAACGAATCGCAAATCGCCTGCGGCCAACGCAACATGGCACCCGCCAGTCCATGACTTGATACCGCTCGATAGAGTATCATGGACACAATCCAAGTCGGCAGAATCGCAACGACGCCTTGCGCCAGATTCGCGGCCAATATCTGGCTCTCGCCTAAACTTCGGAGCTCCCACAACACAAAAAATAAAACCATCGGCAACTTCAATGACGCCACCACGGTCCATGCTACACGCCGGACCATTTCCAATATCACTTCTCGTCCCACCCCAACGCCGACAGGCGTCATGCTCGCTGAAGCGGTGGCGACGGACTCCTTTAGGTGACCCGATGTTTGACTCATGGCATATCCCCCCGCGGTTTCCGTTTCGCGGTCGACAAACGTCGAGCTCCCAACTGCAATGCGACAAATCCAAACACAAAAGCCATTACTTCAACCGGGCGCTGTACCATTTGAGCTCCCAACCCCGCCCCCAATTCAATCCACGGCTGTGGGATGGCCAACTGAATTAAACCCTGCCAACTTTTTTGAATATCTCGGCCACTCACCGCTTCGGCGTTTTGCACCCATAACAAATTACTGCTCAGAAAGACTCTGAATTCTCGCGTTGCGTGTAATAATTTTTCTCGCTCTGCAGACAACTGCAACAACTCTTGATGTAACCCACGGTACTCGTTCACGATCGCTTGAATTTCTGCCAAATCAT